>NZ_JBBGZG010000003.1:315305-450128 GCF_037479315.1 Comamonas sp. MYb69 | reverse complement strand
CCCCCCCCACCCCCCCCCCCCCCCCCCCCCCCCCCCCCCCCCCCCCCCCCCCCCCCCCCCCCGCGCGGCGCGCGGGCCCCGCGCCCCCCCCCCCCCCCCCCCCCCCCCCCCCCCCCCCCCCCACGCCTGCACCTGCAGCACCCGCTACGCCTGCGGTAACGGCCCCGGCACCAGCCCCAGCGCCCGCCACGGCACCGGCCCCAGCGCCAGCTGCTGGCGCCAGCGACGCCGCTGCACCTGCAGCAGCGCCAGCCCCGGCACCTGCGGCCCCACCCAAGCCCAAGCCCGCTCCGGCACCTGCGCCGGTCGAAGAGCCCAGCTTTGTCGATGAGCTGCTGGACAACCCCCTGCTGCCCGCAGCGGGCGGCCTGGCCATCCTCGCGCTGCTCGGCGGCCTGTGGTACCGCAACAAAAAGCGCAACGAAGGCGTCAACGCCGCGACCGACTCGGTGCTCGAGAGCAGCCTGGCCCAGGACTCGTTCTTTGGCGCCAGCGGTGGCCAGCACATCGACACCTCGGTGAGCGCGATGACCACCGGCAACTCCTCGCTGGCCTACACCCCCAGCCAGCTCGATGCCGGCGATGTCGACCCGGTGGCCGAAGCCGATGTCTACCTGGCTTATGGCCGTGACCTGCAGGCCGAGGAAATCCTCAAGGAGGCGCTGCGCACCAGCCCGACGCGCAGCGCACTGCATGCCAAGCTGGCCGAGATCTACGCCAAGCGCAAGGACCGCCTGGCGCTGGAGAGCATCGCCAAGGATGCCCGCCAGCTGACCGGTGGCACCGGCCCCGACTGGCTGCGCATCGCGGCGCTGGGCCAGGAGCTGGACGCGGCCAACCCGATCTACCAGAACAACACCGCTGCTGTGCCTTCTGCGGCGGAGATCGCCACGCCTGCCGCGCTGGCCGCCGCCGCTGCTGCTGCGCGCGCCGAGCCGATTCCTTTCGAGAACACGCTGCCGCCCACGACGATGGCAGCCTCCAGCCCTGCCAGCGCATTCAGCCCCTCCACCGGTCTGGATTTCGCGATGAGCAGCCAGCTGACCGAAACCCCGGATGCCGCCTCGCAGTTCCAGGCACCGGCAGCGCCTGCTGCCCCGGTAGCCGCGCCAGCTGCGCCGGCCGCTGATGCGGGCCTGGCTTTTGAAGCACTGGCGCCTGCCGCAGGCAAGCCTGCGCTGTCGATGGAAGACTTTGACCGCCAACTGGCCGAAGCGCTGAGCATTCCGTCCGAGCTCTCGCCCAGTGCCAGCCACAGCGCCGCGCAGAGCCTGGAGACCCAACCCGGCTCGCTCGACTTCCAGCTGAGCGACTTCGACAGCCAAAGCACGGCGCAGATGCCCATCGGCGACAAGAGCATGCCGACGATGGACTTTGACATGACCTCGCTGTCGCTGGACCTGCCCAGCACCGGCGAGCCAGACCACACCCATCCGGTCACCCTGGCCGATGACATGGCCGGTCTGGAGATCGATGACAGCGATCCGCTGGCCACCAAGCTGACCCTGGCCCAGGAATTCCTGGCCATCGGCGACAAGGAAGGCGCACGCTCGCTGGCCGAAGAAGTCATGGCCGAGTCGTCCAGCGCCACCGTCAAGGCCCAGGCCCAGCGCTTGCTGGACCAAAGCCGCTGACCCGCAGCCGCTCTCCCGGCACCAGCCCCGCTCTGCGGGGCTTTTTCATGGTCGGGTGGGCCGGCAGCCTTATGATGGCGCCATGCGAATCGCCCTGGGCATCACCTATAACGGACAGGCGTACCAGGGCTGGCAAAGCCAGCCCAGCGGCAATACTGTCCAAGACCATCTTGAAGCGGCGCTGAGCCGCTTTGCCGCCTCCCCCCTCTCCACCATTTGCGCTGGCCGCACCGATGCCGGTGTGCACGGCCTCATGCAGGTGGTGCATTTCGACGCCCCTGTCGAGCGCACCGAAGCCTCCTGGGTGCGTGGCACCAACACCTTCTTGCCCAAGGACATTGCCGTGCAATGGGCGCGCAGCGTGCCCGACGCCTTCCACAGCCGCGCCTGCGCCACATCCCGCCGCTATGGCTATGCCTTGCTGCAGTCGCCGGTGCGCCCCAGCGTGGAGCATGGCCGGGTCGGCTGGGTGTTCCAGCCGCTGGATCTGCAGGCCATGGAGCGCGCGGTGCAGTACCTGCTGGGCGAGCATGATTTCTCCTCGTTTCGCGCCGCCGGCTGCCAGGCCAAGTCGCCCGTCAAGACCTTGTATGCGATCAATATTGGCCGCAGCGCGCAGCGCCCCAGTGCCTCGCGCGATGGCGTGCCGTCCTGCTACTGGCGCTTTGATTTCCAGGGCAGCGCCTTCTTGCACCACATGATCCGCAACATCATGGGCTGCCTGGTCGTGATTGGCCAGGGCACCAAGCCGCCAGAATGGATGCAAGAGGTGCTCGACGCGCGCAGCCGCGAGACCGCCGCCCCCACCTTCTCCCCCGATGGCCTGTACTTTCTGGGCCCCCAGTACGATGCGCACTGGGGCCTGCCCAGCGAGGCCATCTCGTTTGACTGGTTTGCCTGAACAAGGAGCTCCATTGACCGCCATGCAAGCAAGCGCGGGCCGCACCCGCATCAAGATCTGTGGCCTGACCCGCGAACAGGATGTGGACGCGGCCGTGGCCGCCGGCGCCGATGCCATCGGCTTTGTGCTCTACCCCGCCAGCCCCCGGGCCGTGACCGCTGAGCGCGCCGCCGAGCTGGCCCGCCGCCTGCCCGCCTTCGTGACGCCGGTGCTGCTGTTTGTCAACGAGACCCCGGCCCAGGTGATGGCTGCCTGCGCCCGCGTGCCCGGCGCCATCGCCCAGTTCCATGGTGACGAGAGCCCGGAGCAATGCCTGGCGTCAACCGGCGGCGGTGAGCGCAGCTTTTTGCGCGCCGCACGCATACCCCTTGGCGACGCTGCGGTGCAGTTCGACCTCGTAGAATACGCCCATCGATATTCACACGCCAAGGCCATCCTGCTCGACGCCCATGTCGAGGGGTTCGGCGGCGGCGGCAAAGCATTCAATTGGTCACTGCTTCCAACAAACGTAGCCTCTCATCTCGTTTTGTCTGGTGGACTCACGCCTGCAAACGTGACCGATGGCATTGTGCAAGTCAGACCGCGCTGCATCTCGCTCGCGGTGGATGTGAGCTCGGGCGTTGAGATGACCGGTGCCGATGGCAAGACCATCAAGGGCACCAAGGACGCCGAAAAAATCCAACAGTTTGTCGCAGCCGTGCGTGCCGCTGACACACTACTTGCCAAGAATCCCTTCCATGTTTGAATACCAGCAACCCGATACCGCGGGCCATTTCGGCCCCTATGGCGGCAGCTTTGCCAGCGAAACCCTGACCCACGCCCTGGTCGAGCTGCGCGAGGCCTATGACAAGTACCAGAACGATCCGGAGTTCCTGCGCGAATTCCAGTACGAGCTGGCCCACTATGTCGGCCGCCCCTCGCCCGTCTACCACGCTGCGCGCATGTCGCGCGAGATGGGTGGCGCGCAGATCTACCTCAAGCGCGAGGACCTCAACCACACCGGCGCCCACAAGATCAACAATGTGATCGGCCAGGCCATGCTCGCCAAGCGCATGGGCAAGCCGCGCATCATTGCCGAGACTGGCGCCGGCCAGCATGGCGTGGCGACGGCCACGATCTGCGCCCGCTATGGCCTCGAATGCGTGGTCTATATGGGCAGCGAAGATGTGCGCCGCCAAAGCCCGAACGTCTACCGCATGAAGCTCTTGGGCGCCACCGTGGTGCCGGTCGAATCGGGCAGCAAGACCCTGAAGGACGCGCTCAACGAAGCGATGCGCGACTGGGTTGCCAATGTGGACAACACCTTCTACATCATCGGCACCGTCGCCGGCCCCCACCCCTACCCGATGATGGTGCGCGATTTCCAGAGCGTGATCGGCAACGAGTGCCTGACCCAGATGCCGGCGCTGTTCAAGGAACAGAACATGGCTGCCGAGCAGCCCGATGCGGTGATCGCCTGCGTGGGTGGCGGCAGCAATGCCATGGGCATCTTCTATCCCTATATCCCCCATGAGAACACGCGCCTGATCGGCGTGGAAGCGGCCGGCGAAGGCCTGGACAGCGGCAAGCACTCGGCGTCGCTGCAGCGCGGCTCCTCGGGCGTGCTGCATGGCAACCGCACTTTCATTTTGCAGGACGACAACGGCCAGATCACCGAAACCCATTCGATCAGTGCAGGTCTCGACTACCCCGGCGTGGGCCCCGAGCACGCCTGGTTGCAGGAAATTGGCCGCGCCCAGTATGTCGGCATCACCGACCAGGAGGCGCTCGACGCTTTCCACTACCTCTGCCATACCGAGGGCATCATCCCGGCGCTGGAATCGAGCCACGCCGTGGCCTATGCGATGAAGCTGGCCAAGACCATGCGCGCCGACCAGTCCATCCTCGTGAGCCTGTCGGGCCGGGGCGACAAGGACATTGGCACCGTGGCCGATCTCTCGGGCGTCGACTTTTATGCCCAACCCTCCAGCCGCGGCGTGGCCGTCAAGGGAAGCTACACCAAATGAGCCGTATCGCCGCAACTTTTGACCAGCTGAAGCTGGCCGGCCGCAAGGCCTTGATCCCCTATGTCACCGCCGGCTTTCCGTTTGCCGACATCACACCTGCGCTGATGCACGGCATGGTCGATGCGGGCGCCAATGTGATCGAGCTGGGCGTGCCCTTCTCGGACCCGATGGCCGACGGCATCGTCATCCAGAAGGCCGGAGAAAAAGCCCTGTCGCTGGGCATTGGCATGAAGCAGGTGCTGGCCATGGTGGCCGAGTTCCGCGTCAAGGACAACAGCACCCCCGTGGTGCTGATGGGTTACGCCAACCCGGTCGAGCGCTATGACCAGGTGCACGGCAAGGGCGCCTTTGTGCGCGATGCCGCTGCCGCCGGAGTCGATGGCCTGCTGGTGGTAGACTACCCGCCCGAAGAATGCGAAGCCTTTGCGGCCGATCTGCGCGCGCATGGCATGGACCTGATCTTCCTGCTGGCGCCCACCTCCACGCAAGAGCGCATGCAGCAAGTCGCACGCGTGGCCAGTGGCTATGTGTACTACGTCTCGCTCAAGGGCGTCACCGGTGCGGGCACGCTCGATACCGGTGCCGTCGAAGCGATGCTGCCGCAAATCCGCCAGCATGTGCACATCCCTGTCGGCGTAGGCTTTGGCATTCGCGATGCGCAAACGGCCCAGGCCATCGGCAAGGTGGCCGATGCCGTGGTGATCGGCACCCGCATCATCCAGCTGATCGAAAACCAGCCGCACGAAAAAGTCGTGGCGCTGGTCTCCGATTTTTTGCGTGGCATCCGCAAGGCGCTTGACGCATAATGCGCCTCCTGGGCTGCGCCGTGCGCAGCCCCTTGAGTGCGAGAGCAAAGGAAAACAACCATGTCCTGGCTAGAGAAACTGTTACCCGCCAAGATCCAGCACACCGACCCGGCCGAGCGTCGCCAGATGCCCGAAGGTCTGTGGATCAAGTGCCCTGCATGCGAAGCCGTGCTGTACAAGGCCGACCTGGAGCACAACTTCAATGTCTGCCCCAAGTGCAGCCACCACCACCGCATGTCGGCGCGCTCGCGCTTGAACCAGTTCCTCGACGCCGAAGGCCGCTACGAGATTGGCCAGGAAGTGCTGCCCGTCGATGCGCTGAAGTTCAAGGACAGCCGCAAGTACCCAGAACGCCTCAAGGAAGCGCTGGAAAACACCGGCGAGACCGATGCACTGGTCGTCATGGGTGGCTCGGTCAAGAGCATCAACCTGGTGGTCGCCTGCTTCGAGTTTGAATTCATGGGCGGCTCGATGGGCTCGGTCGTCGGCGAGCGCTTTGTGCGCGGCGTCGAAACCGCCATCGAGCAAAAGGTGCCGTTTGTGTGCTTTACCGCCACCGGTGGCGCGCGCATGCAGGAAGGCCTGCTCAGCCTGATGCAGATGGCCAAGACCAATGCCGCGCTGACCCGCTTTGCCAAGAAGGGCCTGCCCTACATCAGCGTGCTGACTGATCCGACCATGGGCGGCGTGTCTGCCGGTTTCGCTTTCATGGGCGATATCGTCATGGCCGAACCCAAGGCGCTGATCGGCTTTGCCGGCCCGCGCGTGATCGAGAACACCGTGCGCGTCAAGTTGCCCGAAGGCTTCCAGCGCGCCGAGTTCCTGCAGCAAAAGGGTGGCGTGGACATGATTGTCGACCGCCGCGAGCTGCGCGACCGCATTGCCAGCAGCCTGGCCATGCTGCAGCGCCTGCCGGCTGACGCAGTGGCCTGATCGGCCTCGCTACCCCAGCGGTTCGCTGGGGGCCGCGAATCCTCATAAAAAAAACCGCCCTAGGCGGTTTTTTGCGTCCGGGCTTGGCGCCCCAAGGGTCACATCACACGGCCATCAGCAGCCGGGATTGCAGATGGGCCAGCATGATGGAGATGATCTGCAAGCCCACCAGCAGCACGATGGGCGACAGATCGACCCCGCCAATCAGTGGAATGACCTTGCGCAAGGGGCGCAGCAGCGGCGCGGTGAGCTGGTAGAACACGGCATTCATCACCCCATTGCCCGAAGACAGCCAGGAGAGCACGGCATGCACCAGGGTCACCACCACCATCGTGGAGATGGCGATATTGGCCACGCCAATGGTGGCCACCACCAGCACCGACAACAGCGATGTCAGGCCGCCCGCGACCAGCCACAGCAGCACAAACTGGACCACCTGCACCAGCCAGGCACCCAGAATGCTGGCCCAGTCACCGCCGGGCAGGCCCTTGGTGATCCTGCGCAAGGGCAGCACCATCCAGCTGGTCAGCGCCAGCACCAGCTGCCCCAGCGGGTTGTTGAAGGAGACGCGCTGGTACTGCATGTACCAGCGCAGCAGGCAGGCGCCGGTCAGCAGACCACCTGCGATATTGAGCAGCAGGGACAGGATTTGAAAAAGCATCGGTGTTTCCAGTCGGGAGCCATCCCGAGAATGCGAATTTGCTATTAAAAATGAAGCTGGCAGGCCAATAACAAAGGGCTTGAGGCTATTATTCTAGGGCCGCAGCCCAGGCTGGCGCCAGCAAATCCCCCTGCGCGCCAGGGACGAAAAGCGGCGCAGCAGTCGGACACTACGGCTTTTGCCGGCACGGGGCACGCTAAAAATCTTAAAATGACAGGTTTTGGCCGTTTACCAGCGCAATGCTGGCCTCTTCATGTCTGAAAACCACACCACTCCCGAGACCGCGCCGGTTGCGCACGACGAAAACCAACTGATTGCCGAGCGCCGCGAAAAACTCAAAGCCCTGCGCGAAGCACAGCGCCAAGGCAAAGGTGTGGCTTTCCCCAATGACTTCAAGCCCGCCGACCGCGCAGCCGACCTGATTGCGGCCCACGCCGAGAAGGACGCCGCCGATCTGGACGCTGCCGCGCTGACCGTCAGCGTCGGCGGCCGCATGATGCTCAAGCGCGTGATGGGCAAGGCCAGCTTTGCCACTGTGCAAGATGCCACCGGCCGCATCCAGCTCTACGTCACCCGCGATGCGGTGGGCGAAGAGCTGTACGCCGATTTCAAGAAGTGGGATCTGGGCGACATCATCGGTGCCGAAGGCCAGTTGATGAAGACCAAGACCGGCGAGCTGTCGATCAAGGTGACCAAGATCCGCATGCTCACCAAGAGCCTGCGCCCCATGCCCGACAAGTTCCACGGCATGGCCGATCTGGAGCAGAAGGTGCGCCAGCGCTATGTCGACCTGATGACCGACGAAGACGCCCGCAAGCGCTTTGTGGCCCGCTCCAAGGCGGTCTCCGGCATCCGTGAGTTCATGGTCGAGCATGGCTTCCTCGAAGTCGAAACCCCCATGCTGCATCCCATCCCCGGTGGTGCCAATGCCAAGCCCTTCATCACCCACCACAATGCGCTGGACCAGGAGATGTACCTGCGCATCGCCCCTGAGCTCTACCTCAAGCGCCTGATCGTGGGCGGCTTCGAGCGGGTGTTCGAGATCAACCGCAACTTCCGCAACGAAGGGGTGTCGGTGCGCCACAACCCCGAGTTCACGATGATGGAGTTCTACGCGGCCTACTGGAACTACCGCGATCTGATGGACTACACCGAAGCGCTGATCCGCGACGCGGCGATAAAGGCCGTGGGCACCCTGGAGCTGACCTATGGCGGCAAGCCGGTGGACCTCGCCAAGCCTTTCGAGCGCCTGACGATCACCGAAGCCATCGTCAAGTACACCGATGCCGGCGAGAACGTGGGCAACCGCGAATGGCTCACCAATGCCTTGAAGAAGCTGGGCATGAAGGAAGAGAAGGACAAGCTGGCGGGCCGCACCTTGGCCAGCCTGCAGGTGCTGTACTTCGAGGAAGTGGTCGAGGACAAGCTCTGGAATCCCACCTTCATCATGGAGCACCCGACCGAGATCAGCCCGCTGGCCCGCGCCAACGATGACCGCCCCGAAGTGACCGAGCGTTTTGAGCTCTACATCACCGGCCGCGAATTCGGCAACGGCTTCTCGGAGCTGAACGATGCCGAAGACCAGGCCGCGCGCTTCAACGCCCAGGTTGCAGCCAAGGATGGCGGCGATGACGAAGCCATGTACTACGACCACGACTTTGTGCGCGCCCTCGAGTACGGCATGCCCCCCACCGGCGGCTGCGGCATCGGTATCGACCGCTTCATGATGCTGCTGACCGACAGCGCCAGCATCCGCGACATCATCCTGTTCCCCGCGCTGCGCCGGGAGCAATAAGGCGCCCCGCAGGCCCCCGGCCTGCCAGCAGCGCCCAGCGGCACAGGTTCTGCCCAGAGCCTGTGCCGCTTTTTCATGGCCAGCCGCCGCCGATATACTGGCCTGCATGCAGATACCCCGTTACTGGGCGCAAGCGCGCCTGCGCCATGAGACCAGCCCCCGCCATGGCGCCACCGTCCAACGCTGGGGCTGGTCCGACCAGAGCCCCGATGCCGCGCAAGCCCATGCCCAGCAGCGCGCCCAGGCCGCGCTTGACCAGGTGCTCAGCGCCCCGCAGGCGCGCAACCTCGATGCCCGCTTTCAGCGCATGGAGCGGCTGGGGGAATATGGGCTGAACGGCCAGACTCCCATCCGCGAAGAGATTCTGGGCCAGCGCGGCCGGGCGGTGATGACGCGCAACAGCTACGGCGCGCACTGCCTCAACACCCCCGATGTCGCCATTGCCGACATGGACTTCCCGCCGCAGCCAAAGCCCCCTAGCTTGGCACCGCTGCTGATCGCGGCAGTCTTTGCGCTGGCGGCCTGCTTTGTCATCTTTGCGCAGGGCGGCGCGCTGCCCGCGATGGTGGTGCTGGCAGGCGCCGTGGCCGTGCTCGCGCTGTGGCTCCGGCGTTTGCTGAACCTGCGCCAAAAGCAGGCCGGCAGCGCCGATCCCCGGCAGCTGGCGCTAGAGCGGGTCACCGCCTTCAGCCAGCACCACCCCGACTGGGGCCTGCGCGTTTACAGCACGCCCAAGGGCATGCGCATCATCGTCACCCATGAGGCGATGGCGCCCACGGACGGCGCGGTGCAGGCGCTGTTCTCTGCGTTGCAGGTCGATCCGATCTACCAGCGCCTGTGCCTGCAGCAGCAGTGCTTTCGCGCCCGTGTCACCGGCAAGCCCTGGCGCATGGGCCTGTCCGGCCCCAGCCCGCAGGTGCGGCGCTGGCCGGTCGCGGCCAACCAACTGGCAGCGCGCGCAGACTGGACGCATGTCTACGACAAGCAAGCGGCGCAGTACAGCGCCTGCCGCTTCGTCGCGCAGCTGGGCCAGGCCCGCATCGCGATGGATATCCAGGCGCTGGTCGATTGGCATGACGAGGCCTGCCGTGCCGAGGAAAGCCAGCTGCCGCTGGCATGAACGCGGCCCCTCGTCGCCGATAATCGGCGCATCCAACTCCACGGGCTGCCTTGGCGCCCGCTGCGCTCCCCCCGCCTGCCATGAACCGACTCAAACTCCTGATCCCTGACTGGGCCACCGAATGGGTGGACATCATCGTGCCAGCCATGCAGATCAGCCTGATCCTGCTGCTGTCCATCACACTCAACTATGTCACCCGCAAGCTCATCACCCGCATGGCCCAGCACTACCACTGGCCGCTGGAGCTGGCCGTGCCGATCAAGGGCCTCGTGCGCTGGCTCATCATTGGCGGCACCTGCCTGTTGATTCTGGAGCGCCTGGGGGTCAGCGCCACCGTGCTGTGGACGGCGTTCTCCGGCTTTGCCGCCGTCGGCGCCGTGGCCTTCTTCGCCGCCTGGAGCGTGCTGTCCAACTTCTTCTGCGCGGTGCTGATCTTCACCGTGCGGCCCTACCGGCTGGGCGACTATATCGAGGTGCTCGACGGCCTGGACAAGCCCGGTGCCAAGGGCCGGGTGGTCGATATCAACATGCTCTACACCACCATCGAGGACTTTGCAGCCGACCGCAGCCAGAGCGTGGTGCTGCAGATCCCCAACACCCATATCTTCCAAAAGGTGGTGCGCCGCTGGACCGACGATCCACCACCGCAGCAGCCGCCTGAGGCCAGCCCGGCAGAGCCAGCGCAGACCCCATCGGTGCCTTAAAGGGCGCTTGCAGCCGCAAATCAGCCACTGTCAGCGCCAGCCTACCGCTACTTACATCTTCGGCCCACGACTGTGCCCTGGCCCCGTGCTTAACATCGAAGCATCACATGACAACAGGAGGTTTTCGATGCTGAAGTGGGCCATTATTTTTGCGGTGATCTCGTTGCTGGCCGGCGTGTTCGGCTTTACCGGTGTTGCCTCGGGCGCAGCGGGCATTGCAAAGATCCTGTTCTTTATCTTTATCGCCATCACGGTGATCTTCCTGGTCATCGCCCTGCTGGGTGTCGGCGCCGTCGCCTGACCTCTGCCTTCACAGCCAGCGCTGAAAAATGCCTGCATGCCTGCACGCCTGCCTTGTGCAGGCATTTTTTCGGCCCATCGCAGCCGGCCCAACCGCCAAGGCGGTGCAGCCTAGCGCGCTGCAGAGACCGGCAGCACCGCCCGCTGCGCCGCATCGAGCTGCCAGCGCCCGCCATGGAAGGCCTGTACGCTGTCGCGGTGGGCAACCGACACCAGAGACCCACCGCGCTCACGCACCATTTGCAGCAGCTGCGCATAGACCTCGGCTTCGGTCGCCTGGTCCAGCGCGCTGGTGGCCTCGTCGGCAAACACCCAGGCGGGGCGTTTGAGCAGGACCCTCGCAATCGCCAGGCGCTGCTGCTCACCGCCCGAGAGCACGGCGTTCCAGGCGGCCACCTCATCGAGCCGCTCCACCAGCGGCGCCAGCTGCGCTGCACGCAAGGCCGCCTTCAGCTGGGCATCGCCATAGTCACTCGCGGGCTGCGGGTAGGCCAAAGCCTGGCGCAGGCTGCCATCAGGAAAATAAGGGCGCTGCGCGATGAACATGCTGTCCTGCGGCCGCAGCACCCGGCCGCGCGCAAAGGGCCAGATGCCGGCCAGGCTGCGCAGCAAGGTCGACTTGCCACTGCCCGAGCGCCCGCTGATCAGCACATCCTGGCCAGCGGCCAGCTGCAGGGCCGCATCGTCGATGACCACCCGGCCCCCCGGCAGCGCCACCTGCAGGCCCTGGGTTTGCAGATGGTCGGCCGCCTCCAGCGACGGGCCCTGGGCTTGGGCCTGGGCCTGCAGACCGGCCTCAAAGCTGGCCAGACGCCGTGTGGTGGCCCGCCAGGCCGCTATATCGCTGTAGTTGTTGACGATCCAGCTGAGCGAATCCTGCACCTGGTTGAAGGCCGAGGCAATCTGCATCAGCTGGCCCAGCTGGATGGCGCCGCTGAAAAAGCGCGGCGCGGCAATGATGAAGGGAAACACCACGGCGGCCTGGCCAAAGAAATTGGTGAACCAGGCGAGCTTTTTTTGCTGGCGGATCAGCAGCAGGTAGTTGCCCAGCACATCGGCAAAGCGCAGGCGCAGCTGCGCGCCTTCCACCCGCTCGCCGCCGTCCATCGCAATCGCCTCGGCATGCTCGCGCACCCGGACCATGTGGTGGCGGTAGTCGGCCTCCAGGCGCTGCTGCGTGATATTGAGGCCCACCTGGGGCTTGCCCAGCCACAGCGAAATGGCGCTGCCCACGAGGCAATACACAACGGCCATCCAGACCATAAAGCCAGGAATATGCAGGCTGCCGCCGCCCAGCATGGCAGGCAGGCTGAGATCCATCGCCGCGCTCAGCCCCCAGAGGATGCCGACAAAGCTGACAAAGGTGACCAGGGCGTTCAAGAGCCCCATGCTGAGCGCCACGGTGTAGCTGCTAAACAGGTTGATGTCTTCCTGGATGCGCTGGTCGGGGTTGTCCGGCATCTGCGTGCTGCCGCTGTAGCGGCCCAGCTCCATGCGGTAGAAGGTCTTGTGGGCCAGCCAGCGGCCTTGCAGATGCTCGGTGAGCCAGCGCCGCCAGTGCCACTGCAGCAGCTGGGTGAGGTAGAACTTGTAGACCGCAATGACGATGTAGACCAGCGCCAGCCACAAAAAGCGCCAGAGCTGGTGCCAGAACACATCGGCCTGCTTGTTTTGCAGCGCATCGTAGAACACCCGGTTCCAGCTGTTGATCTGCACCAGCATGAACACCGCTGCCAGGTTGAGCGCGACGATGGCGGCCAGCAGGCCCCAGGCGCGAAGCTTGTCCTCGGAGACAAAATAGGGCCGCGTCAGCGCCAGGGCCTCGCGGCCAGCCAGCGCCACACGGCGCAAGGGGTTGTGAAGGGGCATATGCTCTCAGCCATCTAGGGGATAAGAGCAATCTAGAGGACGGGGCTGAGGCGAGGCTTAAACCGCCGCCGCAGCCAGCCATGCGGGAGCTCAGCCGAGCAGGTCCAGCGCGTCCTGGTAGGCGGGCTGGCGCATCAGCTCATCCCAGGGCTGGGGCACCGTCTCGGGCAGCAGCGCCAGGCGGCGCGATTCCGAATCCTCGTCGGGCTGCCAGCGGCCACTGCGCAGCGCGTCGTCCATGCCGTCCAGCAGCTCATCCACATGGGCGCCCAGGCCCAGGCTCTGGTTGCAGAGCAGCACCATGTCGCAGCCGGCAGACAAGGCGGCCAGCGCGGCCTCGGTGTAGCTGATCAAGCTGCCATTGATGCGGCGCGCGCCCTCCATGCTCAGGTCGTCGCTGAAGATCGCACCGTCATAGCGCAGGCGCGTACGCAGCACATCCTTGAGCCATTTCTCGCTAAAGCCAGCCGGGCGCTTGTCCACCTTGGGATAAATCACGTGCGCGGGCATCACGGCCGTCAGCACGCTGCTGAGCCAGGGGTAAGGCGCGGCATCTTCTGCCAGGATGGCGCTCAGGCTGCGCCCATCGACGGGAATATCCACATGCGAGTCGGCTTTGACAAAACCGTGACCAGGAAAATGCTTGCCGCAGTTGCCCATGCCCGCCTGCAGCAGGCCATGCATGAGGCTCTTGGCCAGCATCGCCACCACGCGCGGGTCGCGGTGAAAGCTGCGGTCACCGATGACCGAGCTTTCGCCATAGTCCAGATCGAGCACCGGGGTAAAGCTGAAATCCACCGCGCAGGCGCGCAGCTCGGCACCCAGCACATAGCCCGCTGCGGTAGCGGCATTCATCGCCCGCATCGCGCCGCTGCCCGGGCGGTGTTGGCGGCCCTGGCCGTCGTCCATCCACATCTGGCCAAAATGCCGCATCGATGGCAGGTGCGTGAAGCCATCGGTACGGAAGCGCTGCACGCGCCCGCCCTCGTGGTCCACACAAATGAGCAAATCCGGCTTGATGGCCTTGATCTGCGCGCACAGCTGCACCAGCGCCGAGCGGCTCTCCCAGTTGCGGGCAAACAGGATGATGCCGCCCACCAGCGGGTGGGCCAGGCGGGCGCGGTCGGCATCGGTCAGGGCCTTGCCGGCGATATCAATGATCAGAGGAGCGTGCATGGGAGGGATGCGGACAATTCAAAAACGGGCCCTGGCAGGGCCCGGGGGAGCGGGAATCAGAGCTTTTCGACGACGCAAAAGCTCGCGGCATAGTCGACCTCGTCGGTCACGGTGATATGGGCCGTCAGCCCTTGCACCTCAAACCAGGTGGCCAGCTCGCCATGCAGCCGGATGCCCGGCTTGCCGCTGGGCAGATTGATGACCTCGCAATTGCGCCAGGTCATCGGCATGCGCATGCCCAGGCCCACGGCCTTGCTGAAGGCCTCCTTGGCCGAAAAGCGCGTGGCCATGTAGCGCACGCCCCGGTCAGGCCAGCGCTCGCTGCGGCGGCGCCAGACGGCCAGCTCGCCCTCGGCCAGCACCTTGTGGGCAAAGCGCTCGCCCTGGCGCTCCAACGTAGCGCGGATGCGGCGGATATCGCAGATGTCGGTGCCAATACCGTAGATCATGCTGTCACAGACCTGGGCGTGCCATTACAGCAGCACGCCATCGGCGCGGGCGTCGAGCGAGCGGCGGTAGGCACGCACGGCTTCGGCGTAGCCCATCTCCAGCGCATCGGTGACAAAGGCGTGGCCGATCGACACTTCCAGCACCTGGGGCACATGGGTCACAAAGGGGGTGAGGTTGCGCAGGCTCAGGTCATGGCCGGCATTGACGCCCAGGCCCACGGCCTGCGCCGCCTTGGCTGCGGCCACATAGCGCGCCAGCTGCACACTTTGCTCGGGCGTGCCAAAGGCGGCCGCATAGGGCTCGGTGTAGAGCTCGACGCGGTCGGCGCCCACCGCCTTGGCAGCGGCCATCTGCTCGGGGATCGGGTCCATGAACAGGCTCACGCGCACGCCCAGTGCCTTGCACTCGTCCACCAGCGGCTTGAGGCGCTCGGCGTCTTGCGGAAAGTTCCAGCCATGGTCGCTGGTGAACTGGTCCTCGCCATCGGGCACAAAGGTGGCCTGGTGCGGACGGTACTGGCGCACGTAGGTCATCAGATTCTGGAAAGGATTGCCTTCGATGTTGTACTCGCGCTTGACCGGCCAGGTGGCGATCACATCGGCCAGCCGCTCCACATCGCCCGGGCGGATATGGCGCTCGTCCGGCCGCGGGTGCACGGTGATCCCCTGCGCGCCCGCTTCCAGGCACAGACGTGCCGCTCGCGTCACGCTCGGGATATCCAGGTGGCGGGTGTTACGCACCAGTGCCACCTTGTTGAGGTTGATAGACAGGGCAGTTTTCACGGGGGTAGTCATAGTGATTGGATATCCATCATCAACTGGCGCGTACGCAATACCGGCTGACCACAATGGTGTTGCAGCAGCGTACGCAACTGAACTTTTAACTCTGCGGCGCACAACACGCAAGCCCTGAGCACCGCAGGATAGGGATTTGCAGCGGACAGCGCTTGCTCCAAGTCCTCCCATTGTGCACCGCTGAGCCCCGCCCTGTCCTGCCCATGGGCCTCGCGCAGGCCGGCATCGGGCACCAACACATAGCGCGTGGCGGGCTGGAGCGGCTGCAGCGACAGCGTTTGCGCCGCCAGCGATGGCAGCAGTCCCAGCTCGCGCAGCAGCAGCAGCTCAAAGGCGCGCAGCACGGGCTCGAGCACCTCGCCATGGTCGGTGGCCAGCACCCGCACCACACCGGCATAGATGTCGAACAGGTTGGCAAACGGGTCTTCGCGCGCCAGCAGCCGCATCAGCAGCTCATTGAGGTACAGGCCCGAGAGCAGGCCCGCGCCCACCGGCATCGTGTGGCCGCCGACCCACTCGGCGCTTTTGAGCGTGTGGATGTCCGAGGCCCCCTCGCCCGCGATGCCCCAGGACAGGCGCAGCGGCTGCAAGGCCAGCAGCACCGGCCTAAAGTTGGAGGTGGGTTTTTTAACGCCCTTGGCGACCAGGGCCACGCGTCCCCGGTGCCGGGTAAAGCATTCCAGCACCAGGCTGGATTCGCTCCAGTCGTACCGGTGCAGGATATAGGCCGGTTCCTCGTTGACGCGCTTGACAGCCATGGCTCAGGGGGTGCAGTACGTGACCCCGTTGGGGCCACAGAAGAGGTCAGGTACCGGGCGCTGGGCGCCAACCGGGCACAGCAGGCGGTGCGCCGGTGTTGCGCCCCTTGGCGCTTATTCGTAGCCGAAGGACTTGACCCGGGCCTCGTCATCGGCCCAGCCGGACTTGACCTTGACCCAGACCTCCAGGAACACTTTGGCGTTAAGCAGCTTTTCCAGCTCCTGGCGTGCCTCGGTGCTGATGCGCTTGAGCTTCTCGCCCTTCTCGCCAATCACCATGGCCTTGTGGCCATCGCGCTCGACAACGATGGTCGCTGCAATGCGCATGAAGCGGCCATGCGTCTTGCTGGGCTCCTCGTCGAACTTGTCGATGACCACCGTCGAGGTATAGGGCAGCTCATCGCCGGTAAAACGGAAAAGCTTTTCGCGCACGGTCTCGGACGCGAGAAACTTCTCGCTGCGGTCGGTCAGCTCTTCCGGTCCGTAGAACCAGGCCTGCTCGGGCAGGTACTTTTCGCAGATGCCGAACAGGCGCTCGATATCGCCCTTGTTCTTGGCCGACATCGGCACGAACTCGGCAAAGGGATGGCGCTCCTGCATGTCGCGCAGCCAGGGCGCAATCTCATGGCGGCGGTGCACGGTGTCGAGCTTGTTGGCAATCAGCAAGGTCGGAATGCCGGGCTTGAACAGCGACAGCACCTTGGCGTCGGCCAAGGTGAAACTGCCCGCTTCCACGACAAACAGGATCAGGTCGACATCGCCGATGGCGCCCATCACCGTCTTGTTGAGCGACTTGTTCAAGGCGCGCGAGTGGCGGGTCTGAAAGCCCGGCGTATCGACAAACACGAACTGGGTGTTGTCCTTTGTGCGGATACCGGTGATACGGTGGCGCGTGGTCTGCGCCTTGCGCGAGGTGATCGAGATCTTCTGGCCGACCAGCGCATTCATCAACGTGGACTTGCCCACATTGGGCTTGCCGACGATGGCAATCAGGCCGCAGCGCTGCGGGCCGGTAGGTGCTGCGGGTGCGGCGGGCGCCTCGGTCTGGCCGGCATCGGGGGCGCTGACGCGGGCTACAGTCGCGCCGGGCTTGGCGGCTGCCAGCATCGCGTCCAGGTCAGAGAGGGTCTGGCCCGAAGGCAACAGCTCTGCAGGTTCTTGGCCAGCAGCGCTTGGAGATGGGTTTTTTTTCGAGATCATAAAAAGCTTAGCGATGCTGGGTCTGCAGTTGTTGCAACATGATGGCGGCTGCCGCCTGCTCGGCCGCACGGCGCGATGCGCCAGCGCCTTCGCTGCGGGCCTGGAAGGCCGGCACCACACAGTCGACATGGAAGGTCTGCGCATGCGCAGCCCCGGTTGTGCCGGTCACCACGTACTCCGGCACCGATTTCTTGCGTGCCTGCAGCCACTCCTGCAGCGCCGTCTTGGCATCCTTGGATGCGGCGGGCATGTGCTGCGAGATTTCGACACGCTCATAGAGATGATGCACGATCGCCTCGGCCTGCGTGTAGCCGGCATCCAAGTAAACCGCTCCAATAATCGCCTCGACCGCATCGGCGAGGATCGAGGGGCGCTCACGCCCGCCCGATTTGGACTCGCCTTCGCCCAGGCGCAGCACCTTGGCCAGCTGCAGGCGCAGCGCAATCTGGTGCAAGGTGTCTTGCTTGACCAGGTTGGCGCGCATGCGCGAGAGCTCGCCCTCCGGGGTGCCCTTGAGCTTCTGGAACAGCATCGTCGATACCGCCAGGCCCAGCACCGAGTCGCCCAGAAACTCCAGGCGCTCATTGTGATCCGCACAAAAACTACGGTGCGTTACCGCTCGCTGCAGCAACGCACCGTTCGCAAAAGAATACTGCAGGCGTTCCTGCAATCGACTGAGTTCTGATTCCACCTACTTCACACTATCGTTAAAACGGAAGACCAGAAAGGCTGGCCCGTACAAGGGGATGTCCCGCTCGTAGCTGTAGGACACCACAATCTTGCCGTCCGTGTCTTTGGTCACTTCCAAATCCTTGGCATTGACCGAGGTCATGTCATCAATCGCCTGCGAGCGCTCATAGATGGCGCGCACTTCCTGCACCGTCGTGCCCTGGCGGGCCGCCTTGACGGCGGCCTTCTTGATGTTCATGTTCTCGATCACGATCGGGACTGCCTTGCTGCCCACAATGGCCAGGGCCACGATGATGAAACCCCAGAGCACCACACCGATGAACGACATGCCGCGCTGGCGCTGCCGGGGTGCTTGTTTCATAGCCTGCATAGTCAATCCCTCTTAGAAAACTTTTTTAGTTAAACGGTCCGATACGCTTGATGTTACCGAAATTCATCCAGACAAAGAAGGCCCGGCCGACAATATTGGCATCCGGCACAAAGCCCCAGTAACGGGAATCCAACGAGTTGTCGCGGTTGTCGCCCATCATGAAGTAATGGCCTTCGGGCACCTTGCAGGTCACGCCCTCGACGCTGTAGCGGCAGTTGTCCTTGTACTTGAAGTCCGTCACGCCCTGCACGAAGTTGGGCACGTCCGGGTTGATGATGGAGCGGTGTGGCTTGTCGCCCAGCTGCTCTTCAATCTGCTTGAAGTAGCGCATCGCATCCTGCTCGAAGTAATCGGGCTGGTTGGTCGTCGGCACCGCCTTGCCATTGATGGTCAAGCGCTTGTTGATGTAGGCCACCTCATCCCCGGGCACACCGACCACACGCTTGATGTAGTCCATGCTCGGCTGCGGCGGGTAGCGGAACACCATCACATCGCCGCGCTTGGGCGCCGTGCCTTCGGTGATCTTCTTGTTGATCACCGGCAGGCGCACCCCATAGGTGAACTTGTTGACCAGGATCAGGTCGCCCACCTGCAAGGTGGGAATCATCGAGCCCGAAGGAATCTTGAAGGGCTCGAACAGGAAGGAGCGCAGGATGAAGACCACGGCGATCACCGGGAAGAGGCCTGCGGTCCAGTCCAGCCACCAGGGCTGCATCAGAAGGCGCGTCTTGCCCTCTTGCACATCGTCGCCGTCGACCTTGGTGATGCCCTGGGCATCGAGCTGCCGGCGCCGCTCGGCCGCCGAGGCCTCGAGCTGGGCAGCGGCCGCCTGGCGCCGGGGGAAGAAGTAAAAGCGCTCTGCCAGCCAGTAGGCGCCGGTGATCACCGTGGCCAAAAACAGCAGCAGTGCAAAATTGCCTTCGATGGCGCCGCTGTACCAGGCGCCCATATAGGCCACAAAAGCGGCCAGAATCAGTGTTGTCAGGAGTTGCATAGCGTTGTTCTTGGCTTCTTCTCTTCTTAATCGTCCACTTGCAAGATCGCCAGGAACGCCTCTTGGGGCACTTCCACCGAGCCGATCTGCTTCATGCGCTTCTTGCCGGCCTTCTGCTTTTCGAGCAGCTTGCGCTTACGCGTGATGTCGCCACCATAGCACTTGGCCAGCACGTTCTTGCGCATGGCCTTGACCGTTTCGCGGGCGATGATGTTGGCACCAATCGCCGCCTGGATCGCCACATCGAACATCTGGCGGCTGATGATTTCGCGCATCTTGGCCACCACCGCACGGCCACGGTAGACCGACTGCGAGCGGTGCACGATGATGGACAGCGCGTCCACCTTCTCGCCGTTGAGCAGAATGTCGACCTTGACCACGTCGGAGGCCCTGTATTCCTTGAACTCGTAGTCCATCGAGGCATAGCCACGCGAGACCGATTTGAGCTTGTCAAAGAAGTCCAGCACGATCTCGCCCAGTGGCATCTCATAGGTGAGCATCACTTGGCGGCCGTGGTAGGCCATGTCCATCTGCACACCGCGCTTCTGGTTGGCCAGGGTCATCACCGGGCCGACATAGTCCTGGGGCATATAGAGGTGCACGGTCACGATGGGTTCGCGCACCTCTTCGAGACGGCCGGCATCGGGCATCTTCGAGGGGTTTTCCACATCGACGAGTTCGCCATCGGCCTTGAGCACCTGATAGACCACGCTGGGCGCGGTGGTGATCAGGTCCTGGTCGAACTCGCGCTCCAGGCGCTCCTGCACGATTTCCATGTGCAGCAGGCCCAGGAAGCCGCAGCGGAAGCCAAAGCCCAGCGCCTGCGAGACTTCGGGCTCGTAGTGCAGCGCCGCGTCATTGAGCTGGAGTTTTTCCAGCGCATCGCGCAGCTGGTCGTATTCGGAGGCTTCGGTCGGGTACAGGCCGGCAAACACCTGGGATTTGACTTCCTTGAAGCCTGGCAGAGGCGCGCTGGCCGGGCCCAGGTTGTTGGGCAGCTTCTTTTCCAGGGTGATGGTGTCGCCCACCTTGGCGGCCTTGAGCTCCTTGATGCCGGCAATGATGTAGCCCACCTCGCCGGCCCTGAGCACATCGCGCGACTCGTTGGCGGGCGTGAACACGCCCAGGCTGTTGGCTTCGTAGGCCGCGCCGGTGGCCATCATCTTGAAGCGCTCGTTCTTCTTGAGCTGGCCATCGACCACGCGCACCAGCATCACGACGCCCACATAGGGGTCAAACCAGCTGTCCACGATCATCGCGCGCAGGGGCGCCTCGGGCTCGCCCTTGGGTGGCGGCACCTTGGCCACCACGGCTTCCAGAATTTCTTCAATGCCCATGCCGGTCTTGGCCGAGCAGGGAATCGCATCGCTCGCATCAATGCCGATCACATCCTCGATCTCGGCCTTGGCATTGTCCGGGTCTGCATTGGGCAGATCCATCTTGTTGAGCACCGCGAACACTTCCACGCCCAGGTCCAGCGCGGTGTAGCAGTTGGCCACCGTCTGGGCTTCGACGCCTTGGGAGGCATCGACCACCAGCAGCGCGCCTTCGCAGGCCGACAGCGAGCGCGAGACTTCATAGGAGAAGTCCACGTGGCCGGGGGTGTCGATCAGGTTGAGGTTGTAGACCTTGCCGTCCTTGGCCTTGTACTGCAAGGCCGCCGTCTGCGCCTTGATCGTGATGCCACGCTCTTTCTCGATGTCCATCGAGTCCAGCACCTGTGCCTCCATGTCGCGCTCGGCCAGGCCTCCGCAATACTGGATCAGGCGGTCCGCCAAGGTCGACTTGCCATGGTCAATATGGGCAATGATGGAAAAATTACGAATGTGCTGCATTAACAAACAACGGAAAAAGGCCTGGAATCTGGCGCGCACGCCAAAGGGGCTGGAGATTCCAGCCAAAACACGCATTGTAGGCAAAAAGCAATGCACCCCGGCGGGGATGGCTCGATCCCGCCGGGGTGCCACTCGATAAGGCCTGTCAAGCCTTCATCAGTGCCACTGCATCTCGCCCTTGGCGACCTTGGCGCTCAGCGCCAGGCCTTCGAGGCCGCCCAGGTTGGGGAAGCGCTGCTTCATCGCCGCTTCCAGCGCCGCGCCGTCCTTGGCCTTGGCTGTTTCCTCGTCAAAGGCGCGGATGTAGTCGGCGGTAAAGTCCACAGCCGCCGTGCCAGTGGGCATCGCGCCTGCAAAGTGGCCGGGGATCACGACCTCCGGGTTCAATGCCTTGATGCGCGCCAGCATCGCCAGCCAGTCGCTGTGCGACTGCGGTGTCTGGGTATCGGCCATCCAGACATGCTCACCGGCCAGCACCGGGATGCCACCGGCCACCGTCTTGATCGACGGAATCCAGACCACGGTGCGGTCGGGTGTCGGGCCATCAAGGCCGATCAGCTGCAAGGCCTGGCCATCGACCTGCAGGCTGTCGCCTTGCAGCGGCTGGGGCACCACCAGCTGCTTGGGTGCGTTCTCGCCCAGCTGCGGCCCCCAGACCTTGAGCTTGGCATCCTTGGTGGCCTCGATATGGGCAATGGTCTGCGGTGTGGCCACCATCTTGGCCTCGGGGAACGCGGCCTGCAGGGTGTCCAGACCAAAGTAGAAGTCCGGGTCACCATGGCTGATATAGATAGTCGTCAGGCGCTTGCCGGTGGCCTTGATCTTGTCGGCCAGCTTGCGCGCCTGCTCGGCTGAGAACTGCGCATCGATCAGCAGCACCTCGCTCTTGCCCTGCACCAGCACCGAGGACACGGCAAAGATCGCCTGCTCGCCCGGGTTGAAGACCTCGGTGCGCAGGGCAGCTTGCTGGGTGTCGGCCGGCGCGGGGGCTGCCGGCGCACTGGCGGCTGGCGCAGCAGGCGCCGATGCCGTGCTGCTGCGCTCACAGCCGGCCAACAGGGCAGCGGCCAGTGCGCAGGCCGACAGGGTGTAGTAGCGTTGTTTCATGGTCATGTTTGCTTTCAAAAGAGGCTCAAAGAAAGGGGGCACAGGCGAGGCTGCACCCCAGGGATTCAGACATCGGCAGCGATGCGCTCTGCAATAGCTTGCGCAATCGCCGCCTGCAGCTTTTCCAACTCCAGGGCCAGACTCTCGCGCTGGCGAAAGCGCTTGCCGGCGCGCTCATACCAGTTCTCGGCGTCTTCCAGATCGCCTTCCTGCAAGTGCACGATGCCGTGCAGCCAGGCGGCCAGCAGGCCCGGGTAGCGCTGCACGCCATCGTGGGCGGCACGCCAGTGGCCCGCTTGCAGCTGGGCCGCCAGCACTTGCAGCTGGCGCAGTTCGTCGGCGCTGTGCATGGCCGTCATGGCTGCATCGCTTGCAGCATGGCGGCGCTGTCCACCACCTGCTCCATGCGGATGATCTGGCCATCGCGCAGCTGGTAGAGGTGCGAAAAGCTCGCCTCCATCGCTTTGCCACTGGCGCGGTGGGTGCCGCTGTAGCGGCCAAAGGCGGCCACCCGGTCACCATCGGCCAGGTAGGTATGCACCTGAACGCCGAACACCGCCCAGTCGCTGCCAATCCTTGCAAAGACACCCTCCACGATCTGCGCAGCGCCCACATACTGGCCCGCATAGGGCGAGCCTGCTGCCTCGATCCACAGCACCTCGGGCGCCAGCGCGGCCATCAAATGGCGGGCGTTGTCCTCGGGGCTGCCTTCATAGGTGGCGGCAATGGTGTCCAGGTTGCTGGTGGTCATACAGAGTCTCCGTACAGATTCAGGCGGCCAGCCACTGCGCCACAAAGGCTTCGGGCTTGGAAAAAGCGGTGCTTGCGTTGAGCAGCTGGCGCTGGCCATTGCGCTCCAGCACAAAGCTGGGCACGCCTTGGGCGCCCAGCTCGCGCATCAGCTGCCGCGCCTGGGCCATGCGGACATTGTTGGCCTCCAGCAAAGCGGCATCGGGCTGCGCCAACCGGGCAGCCGCACCATGCAGGCCCAGGCCGCGCAGCAACTCCAGCAACACCGGGATGGCCGTGTTGTCCAGCCCATCGACATAGCGCGCATGCTGTATCGCCTTGAGCGCTTCGGCCTCGCGCTGTGGCGCGGTCAGGTGCACGGCAGTCAGCGCGACGGTGGCCGGGCCGCTGTCAAACATCTGCTGGGGCTTGTCCAGCACCTCGCTACGGTAGCGCTGGCTAAAGGGCTGGCCGGTCAGGCGCTCGATACGCTGGTCATTGCTCCAGGCATAGGCCGCAAAAGCCTCATCCATGGGGCGGGCCCCCTCGCCCGAGAAAAGGCCGCTGGGCAGCAGCTGCAGCTGCTCGCCAGCTCGCTGCACCAGGCTTTCCAGCAGCGGGCCCGCGCCATAGCACCAGCCGCACAGGGGGTCAAGAATGTAGTACAGACGTTTCATATCTATTCCATATCAAAGGCAATGCCGCCATAGTAGGCGCTTTGAATTGACAAATAAATAGATATCAAATAGATAATCCGTATGCAAAAAGCAAACAATGTCGACGAGGCCAGCCTTGGCCACTTCTCCAACCTCAAGCGCCTGGCCTATTTCAGTGCGGTGGTCGAGACCGGCAGCTTTACCGCCGCCGCCGAGCGCCTGGGCATCACCAAGGCCGTGGTCAGCCAGCAGGTGGCGCGGCTGGAGGCCGACTTCCGCACCAGTCTGCTGACGCGCAGCACGCGCAAGGTGGCCCCCACCGATGCGGGCCAGGCCTTCTACCAGCGCTGCGCACTGATCCTCAAGGAAGCGGCAGACGCGTTTGACGAGCTGGCCCAGAGCGCCGAGGCACCCTCGGGCACCTTGCGGCTGACCGCCCCGCTCGACTACGGCATCGCCGCCATCGTGCCGGCAATTACCGCGTTCTGCCGCCGCTACCCGCAGTGCAAGGTCGATGCATCGCTCAGCGACCAGTCGCTGGATTTGATGGACGGCCAGGTAGAGCTGGCCATCCGCGTGGGCTGGCTCACTGAGCTGCATCTGCAGGCACGCCAGATCGGCAGCTTTCGCCAGCTGCTGGTGGCCGCACCCGCCTGGCGCAGCCAGCTGTCCGGCATCCTGGAGCCCCAGCAGTTGAGCGCCCTGCCCTTTATCGCCAACACCGCGCTGCGCGAACCGCTGCACTGGAGCTTTTCGCGCAATCCGCTGGAGCGCCAGAATGTCAATATGCCCTCGGTGCTGTCGCTCAACGCCACCATGGCCGTGCGCGAGGCCGTGCGCCACGGCGCAGGCCTGTCGGTGCTGCCCGACTATGCCGTCGCCGACGACCTGCACAGCGGCCGGCTGCTGCAGGTGCTACCCGATTGGAAGCTGCCCTCGGGTGGCATCCATGCGGTGTTTCCGGCCGCGCGCTTTCGCCCGGTCAAGGTGCGCGCCTTTGTCGAGCTGCTGCAGGAGCAACTCGCTGCCAGCGCCGATTCGCGATGAAGCCCTGCGCAAGCCGCGTCCCCTCGTACCCGAACCCCACTTAGCCGAGGGCCTCTAAGCCGAGCGCCTCTAAGCCGAGCGCCTCTAAAATACCACTGGTGTATACGCAGGAGAGCATGATTTGACCGCCGCCCGACTCCAGGAAGCCGCCCTGGCCCGCTTTGCCCAACAAGGCTTCGATGGCAGCTCGCTGGCCGAGATCGCTGGCGATGTCGGCATCAAAAAGCCCTCTATCTATGCGCACTTTCGCAACAAGGACGAGCTCTACCTGAGCCTGATCCCGTTGATGGTCGAGGCCGAGCTGGACTTTGCGCGCAGCGTCTTTGGCAGCAGCAAGCCGGTCAAAAAGCGCATCTACAGCTACCTGCAAAGCATCCATACGCGCTACGAAGCCTCCTTCCGTGTCCAGTTCTGGATGCGCGCGCTCTACACGCCGCCGGGCCACTTGCACGACCAGGTCATGGCGCAGATGCATGTCTTCATGGACGAGCTCGAAGCCATCATCCATTCAGCGATTGCGCCCTCCGATCTCCTGCCCAATGCGCAAGGCTTGAGCAGCGCCGTGCTGGTCAAGACCTGCATGGCACTGATCGACAGCCTGCAGGTCGAGCTGACCTATGGCGGTGCCAAGAAGTTCAAGCAGCGGCTGCAAGCCCTGTGGGCGGTGTTTGAAGCGGCCACTGGCAAGCGCTAGCCCCGCGCCGCGGCAGTACGGCCGGCATTGAAAGGCCGCACTGCCCAGCCGCAGCACAGCAGCCCCAGCACCCCGCAGAGCACCAAGGTCAGCGGCAAGGGCAGCAGGCCCGGGGTCACCAGGCTCAGCGCCAGACCCACACAGGCGCTCAGCAAGTACTGCAGGCTTCCCATCAAGGCAGAGGCCACGCCCGCCTGACCGCCCGCCTGCGCCATGGTCAGCGCCGTGAGGTTGCCAAATACCAGCCCCAGCGACCAGATGGCCAGCGCCAACAACGCGGCATACAGCCACAGCGGCGCGGCCCCCGACAGGCTGCATGCCACCAGTACCAGGCCCATGGCGGTATGCCAGGCCAAGCCCAGCACCAAAATCCGCTGCTCGGACCAGCGCCGCTGCAGCCACATGCCCAGCTGCCCGGCCAGCATGAGGCCCACCGCATTCGATGCAAAGAAGTAGCTGAAGTAGGTGGGCGTCCAGCCAAAGTGCTCTATCAGCACAAAGGGCGATGCGCTGATATAGACAAACAAGGAGCCCAGCACAAACCCACCGGCCAGCGCATAGGCCAGAAAAGGCCGGTTGCAGCACTGGCGCCAGTAAGCCCGAAAGATGGCGCTCAGCTGCAGCGGCGCGCGCCGCTCCGGCGCCAGTGTTTCAGCGATTGCACGCCAGCCCCATGCGGTGCCCAGCGCCGCAATCAGCGCCAGCACCCAGAAGATCGAGCGCCAGCCAGCATGGGCCAGCAAAAAGCTGCCGATCACCGGCGCCAGAATTGGCGCAACCATCATCACCTGCATCAGCACCGAAAACACCCGGGCCGACTCCTGCACCGTATAGACATCGGAGACGATGGCGCGCGGCGCCACCAGGCCGGCTGCCGCCCCCAGAGCCTGCAAAAACCGCGCAAACAACAGCCACTCCAGGCTGCCCGCCATCGCGGCCATGGCCGAGCCCGCCACAAACACCAGCAAGCCGATGAGCAGCGGCATGCGCCTGCCAAAGCGATCGAGCAAAGGGCCATAGAGTGCCTGGCCCAAGGCCAGCCCGACCAGAAACACCGACAGCGTCTGCTGCACCTGCCCGGGCGATACCGCCAACTGCTGGGCGACCACCGGGAACGCGGGCAGATACATGTCGATGGCCATCGCATCCAGGGCGGTGATCATCGCCAGCAGAAAAATAAATGACCCGCCAAAGGACCGTTTGTCCGCAGCAACCCCCATACACACCTCTTCAACAACCTAACGATAGGTAGGCAATTTTAGTGGTGCTGAAAGGCCGTACAGAATATGCTGACAAATGCCCCTGCTGCGGCCCTTGCTGCGCCCATTTCCTCAACCCATTCCTCCCCAGGCGATGCAAGGGCTCCGGCGCGTACTGCAGCAGCCTGCCAGGCCGCTTGGTAGGATGGGCCGAGAACCCCTGTGGCATCCAGCCGCAGTGCAACCCCACCCGAGAGGAGATTCCCCCCAATGGCAACAGCAGCAGTAGAACGTGGCGATATCGGCCAGTACCGTGGTGTGCGCCTCGAACTGGTCACCGTCGATGCCACCGGCGCGCAGGTCGATCTCTCCTGCGCCTGCATGTTTACGCATGAAGTGGACCACCAGCCCTTGGCCGGTGGCCTGGCCAACCTCGATGCCGCCCTGGGCGGCCAGCTGGCCCAGGCCCGGCGTGATGGCGCCTTCCGCGCCCAGCCGCTCGAGACGCTGCTCATCACCCCGCCTGCGGGCGCCGCGCAAGCCGCTGCCATCCTGGTCATCGGCATGGGCCACCCCGAGGACTGGAGCCCGGCCACCAGCGCGGCCGCCGTGGCCTGCGCACTGCGCGTTGGCCAGTTGCGCGGCGCGCGCAGCGTCGCGATCGCGCCCAGCATTCTGGACACCGGCATCCACTCCGATGAAGACGTCAACGGCCCCATGCTGCATGGCTTCAAGACCCAGCTCGATGCCCTGCACCAGCTGCACAGCCTGGGGCTGGCGCCCGCGCCTGCGATAGGGCACTGGGTGTTTGACACCGGTGCAGCCCACTACCCGCACAAGCTGCAGCAGTACCAGCAAGCGTTTGCATCCATGATGGGCTGAGGGTCTGCCGGCCGCAGCCTTGACCGCTGCGGCATGCGGCCTACAATGGGCCGCTTCTTTACCTGTGCGAGGTCTTCTACCCATGCGCCATTGATGCTGCCGTCTTGCTGACGGCCCCACGTCCCGCCCCTTGATCGCAGCGGCTGCCCCGTCTAAGGGGTGCCCAGGCTGCAGGCTCACCAGCCATGGCGCGGGGATGTTCGGCATCAATGACATCGCACAGGTATGACAGACACACATTTGGCGCTGCATGGCGTCTCCTATTCGCTGCCGCAAGGCCGGCCACTTTTCTCCGATCTCCACGCCCGCTTTGACCGCCAGCACACCGCGCTGGTCGGCCGCAATGGCGTGGGCAAAACGGTGCTCGCACGGCTGCTGGCAGGCGAGCTCGAGCCGACGCGCGGCCGTATCAGCCGCGCTGGCCGCATCCACTACCTGGCGCAGAACCTGCTGGTGCAGCACCCAGAGCAAAGCATTGCCGCGCTGGCCGGCCTGGCGCCTGCGCTGGCGGCCTTGCAGCGCATCGAGCAAGGCAGCAGCGACCCGCAGGACTTTGCCCTGCTGGCCGAGCGCTGGGATCTGCGCCAGCAGTTCCAAACGCTGCTGCAAGACAGCGGCTTGCCCGCGCTGCCTGCAGAGACCCCGGCCAGCGCATTGAGCGGCGGCCAGGCGATGCGCGTGGCGCTCTTGGGCGCGCAACGGGCCCAGCCCGATTTTCTGATTCTGGACGAGCCCAGCAACCACCTCGATGCCGCTGGCCGCGCCGCACTGGCGCAGCGCCTGCAGCACTGGCCCGGCGGCCTGCTGCTCATCAGCCATGACCGGCGCCTGCTTGCGCAGATGGAGACGATCGCCGAGCTGAGCAACCAGGGGCTGCAGCTGTACAGCGGCTCCTTTGGCGGCTACCAGCAGGCCCAGCAGCAGCGCACGCAACTGGCGGCGGATGCACTGGCCCGCAGCAAACAGGAGCGCAAACGCAGCGAGCAAGCGCTGCGCGCACAGCAAGAGCGGCAGGAGCGCAGGCAGGCCAGAGGCGCAAAAGAGGGCAAGCAAGCCAACCAGGCCAAGATCTTGCTGGGCGGCGCCAAGCAGCGCGCAGAGGCCACGTCAGGCAAACTGCTGACCCAGCATGCCGCTGCGCGTGAGGCTTTGCATGCCCGCGTCAGCGAAGCGGCCCAGGCCATAGCCTGGCAGGCCGGCCCCCTCCACTGGCAGCTGCCGCCCGAGGCCTTTGGCCGGTGCCGCAACAGCGATGCCATCGTTGCCGAGCTGCAGGCGCTGCAGTCACCACGCCTGCCTGGCGCGCAGCCACTGAACCTGCAGCTGCGCGCGGGCCAGCGCCTGGCCATTACAGGGCCCAATGGCAGCGGCAAAAGCAGCCTGCTGCAGATCCTGGCCGGCCAGTTGGCCCCCAGCGCCGGACAGCGGCAAGTGCATGTGCCCTGGGCCATGCTGGACCAGCAGCAAAGCGGGCTGGACCCGGCGCGCAGCCTGCTGGCCCAGCTGCAGCAAAGCAACTGCCAGACACCGGAGGGCGTGCTGCGCATGCGCCTGGCGCAGCTGGGGCTCGATGCGCGCTGCATTCTGCAGCCCAGCGGCCAGCTGAGTGGTGGCGAACGGCTCAAAGCGGCGATGGCCTGCGCGCTGTACCGCGATGCCCCCGCGCAGCTCTTGCTGCTGGACGAGCCCGACAACCACCTGGACCTGCCCGCGCTGCAAGCGCTGGAGGACATGCTGCGCAGCTACCCGGGCTGCCTGGTAGTTGTCTCGCACGATGAGGCGCTGCTTGATGCGCTGGCGCTGACGCACCGGCTGGCGCTCGATGGCGACCGCTGGCAGATGGCGCCATGGAGAAGCGATGCGCCCATTTAGCCACCGCCTGGCGGCACCCGGAAGTTCTCGCTGATGTGGCGCTCGGCGCGCTGGCACAGGTCCAGCCAGCCATGCCAGCGCTGGGCCAGCCAGCTGCGCGGCAGCTTGGCCACCGGTGGTGGCGGATGGGGCAAGGAGTCAGGGAGTGGTCGAGGGTTTTGCATGGACACCGATGCTCGGCGCCGGCCAGACTTCTGTAAAGTTGAATTTCCTATGCATTCACTTCAGAAAAACTGATGCGAAACCTGAACCTCGACCAGGTGCAAACCTTGGTCGCCATTGCCGATCTGGGCACCTTTGCCGCGGCGGCACAGGCGCTGCACCTGTCGCCACCCGCCATCAGCCTGCATATCAAGGAGCTGGAGGCGCGCATGGACACGGCCCTGCTGCTGCGCGGCCGGCGCCAGGCGGTGCTCACGGCAGCGGGCGAAGTGCTGGTGGCCCACGGCCGCAAGCTGCTCGATGCCAGCGATGAGCTGATCGACCTGGTGCAGCGCCGCGCCAGTGGCCGCGAAGGTCTGGTCAAGGTGGGGGTGTCGGCAGGGGTCAGCACACGCCTCTTGCCGATGATGCTCGAGCAACTCAGCCAGCGCAGCCCGGGCGTGGAGGTCAAGCTCGAAGCGGTGGGCTCGGCCGATGCGATGCAGCGCCTGCGCGCGGGCTCGCTGGATGTGGCGATTGTGGCCAGCCCCCAGCCCAGCAGCGCCGAGATTGTGCTCACGCCCTGGCGCAATGACCCGATGGTGGTGCTGCTGCCCGCCGCCTGGAAGGCGCCCAAGCGGGTGACGCCGGACTGGTTGGCGGACAAGCGCTGGGCCTCGTTCGCGCCGGCCACGCAAATGCATGGGCTGATTGCCGGCTGGTTCGGTCAGGCAGGCCACCATCCCCGGCCATTTCTCACGCTCAGCTACCCCGGCGCCCTCAAAAGCCTGGCGGCGGCCAGCCAAAGCGCCGTGATCCTGCCGCTCGAAGAGGTCGAAGACCAATTGCATCTGCCTGGCGTGCAGGTGCGCCAGCTCTGGCCCCGGCTGATGCGCCCCATGGCCGTGGCCCACCGCCGCGATGGCAGCCACAACCCGGCAGCCGCTGCAGTGCTGGAGGTGCTGGCCGCCTTTGCGCTGCCCCGCTGATGTCCTGTGGTTGACAGGGGCCAGCACCCCACGCCTGCCATCATGGCTGCATACCAACAAGGAGACATGCATGGCAGACAAGATCGGTTTTATCGGCCTGGGCCGCATGGGCAAGCCCATGGCCGCCAACCTCGTCAAAAAGGGTTTTGCACTGGTTGTGCATGACCTGAACCCGACAGCGGTCAAGGACCTGGTCGCGATGGGCGCGCACAGCGCCGGGGTGGCCGAGCTGGCCCGCGACTGCAGCATCATCGTCACCATGCTGCCCTCGTCGGTCGAGGTGGAGCAGACGGCGCTGGGCGAGGGCGGCATCTTTGCGCATGCGCAGCCCGGCAGCATTCTGATGGACATGAGCACCATCGACCCGCTGGCCACCGACCGGCTGGCCCAGCAGGCCGCTGCCAAGGGCCTGACGATGGTGGATGCGCCCGTGGGCCGCCTGGCCGAGCATGCCGACCGGGGCGAATCGCTCTTCATGGTGGGCGCGAGCGATGCCGATCTGGCCCGCGTGCAACCCTTGCTCGACGCGATGGGCACCACCACGCACCACTGCGGCCCGGTGGGCACGGGCGGGCGCACCAAGCTGGTCAACAACTACCTGGCTGTCACCCTGACCCAGGTGAATGCCGAGGCGCTGGCGCTGTCGCAGCGCTTTGGCCTCGATATCACCAAGACCTTGCAGGTGCTGCTGGGCACCTCGGCCACCAATGGCCAGCTGCGCATGAACTTTGCCAACAAGGTGCTGCAGGGTGACACCACGCCGGGCTTCACGATCGACCTTGCCCACAAGGACATGTCGCTGGTCGTCGCTGCCGCCCATGCCAGCAAGGTGCCCATGCCGGTGGCCGCTGCCGTGCATGAGTCCTACAGCCTGGCCCGCGCCAGCCAGCACGGCGGTCTGGATTTCTCCGGCATGGCCGATGTGCTCTGCGGCCTGGCCGGCATTGACAAGCCGCGCGTACCCAAGGGATGGACACCCGGCTAAGGCGCTGATCCGGGAGGCTGTAATGTCAGCCTCCGTCCTATAAGCACAGCCGCGCAAACGGGGTACAAAGGCTGCTGCTCCACCATCCGCAGCCTTGCCCATGTCCGCTCCCATTCCCGCCCATATCGCGTCGCTTTGGCGCAATAACGACAAGATTGCCGCCATCAAGCGCCTGCGCGAAGAAACCGGCATGGGCCTGGCAGAAGCCAAGCATGCGCTGGAATCACAGCTGGATGGCGGCGACGGCCATGAGCCACCCCGCGAGGGTGCCGCGCTGCGCGCGGCCATCGAAGCAGCCTTGGCCCGGGGCGACAAGATCGTCGCCATCAAGCTACTCCGGGATGCAACCGGCATCGGCTTGAAGGACGCCAAGGACCGGATTGAATCGGGCGACCCGCAGCAATGGCTGGTCGAGGCCCATTTGCCCAACACCCCCAGCCACCCAGCGCCCGCAGATACCGCAGCCTGGATGGCCCCCGGCCATGAACCGGGCCGGGTGCAAAGTTCGGGCGCCTGGACGGCGGTGTTCGTGGTGGTGCTGGTCCTGGTGCTGGCGGGCTGGTACTTCTGGCGCGCCTGATCCTAGCAGCGCACGCCAGCTTCTGAATCAGCGCAGAAAGTCCGCTGCGCTGTGCCGCTCAGGCATCGGCGAGCTACCGCGTACCTTGTTGACCCGCTGGCCGCGTTGCACCGCAGGGCGCTGCGCGATCTCATCGGTCCAGCGGCGCACATGCTGGTAGGACTCGACATCGAGGAACTCGGCCGCGTTGTAGACCTCATTGTTCAGCAGCGCGCCATACCAGGGCCAGGCGGCCATGTCGGCAATGCTGTAATCCTGCCCAGCAATAAAGCGCTGCTCGGCCAGTTGGCGGTTGAGCACATCGAGCTGGCGCTTGACCTCCATCGCATAGCGGTTGATCGGGTAGGCTATCTTCTCTGGCGCATAGGCATAGAAGTGGCCAAAGCCGCCGCCCAGAAAGGCCGCACTGCCCACCTGCCAGAACAGCCAGTTCAGCACCTCGGTGCGGGCAGCGCCCTCCTTGGGCAGGAACTGGCCAAACTTCTCGGCCAGGTGCAGCAGGATGGAGCCCGACTCGAACACGCGCACAGGCGTGCTGCCACTGCGGTCAAGCAGCGCGGGGATCTTGGAGTTGGGGTTGACCTCGACAAAGCCGCTGCCAAATTGGTCGCCTTCGCCGATATTGATCAGCCAGGCGTCGTACTCTGCCTCGGCAATGCCCAGCTCCAGCAGCTCTTCGAGCATGATCGTCACTTTGACGCCATTGGGCGTGCCCAGCGAATACAGCTGCAAGGGGTGCTCGCCCACGGGCAGCTGCTTGTCATGCGTGGCGCCCGCTTCGGGGCGGTTGATATGGGCAAAAGCGCCCCCATTGCCTTTGTCCCAGGTCCAGACCTTGGGCGGTTGGTAGGCTTGATCCGACATGCTTTACCTCAGCTTTCTGTGTAGGGCTGGGGCCCACCGCTGCGGCCCGGCGGGGTGCGGGCGCAACTGCGGTAAGGCCACCTGCTGCCGATCATAGAGAGGAGCCCGGCGCGCTGCAGCGGTGCCTAAAAAGACCACAACGCAGGTTGCCGCCCCTTGACGCCATCTTGATGCCAGCCCGCGCAGTCTAGATATGCGCTCAATGCCGGGCTTTCTACAGTGGAGGCCTCATCACCCAAGGCTTGACCTGCAAGCCAGCCTCCATGAAACCTGTCGCCATCCTCCAGCATGAAACCTCGCAGGGCCCGGGCGTGCTGCTTGCGCATTTGCAGCAGCAGGGCATCCCCTGTGCATTGATCAGGCCCTGCAACGAGGGCATCGCAGCGATGCGCGCGCGTGACTACCGGGGCATCGTTGTGCTCGGCAGCAACCATTGCGCCAATGAGCAGCTGCGCTGGATCGAGCAGGAGCGCTGCCTGCTGCAAAGCGCCCTGGCGGTGGACGTGCCCGTGCTCGGCCACTGCTTTGGCGCGCAGATGCTGGCCCGTGCGATGGGCGCGCGCGTCTGGCGCAACCCCTGCGCCAACATCGGCTGGAGCCGCGTCTGGGTCACGCCCCAAGCCCAAGAACAGATGGACTTGCCCGCCGAGGCCACCCTCTTCAACTGGCACTACGACAGCTTTGAGATTCCACCAGGCGCCACCCGCAGCATGTACGGCCGCCGCTGCCTGAACAAGGGCTTTGTGCATGGGCGGCACTGGGCCTTCCAAGGCCATCTGGAGGTCACCGCCCAGAGCGTGCGCGACTGGTGCGATGAAGGCGCGGCCGAGCTGCGCAGCGCCGCTGGCCCCGCCGTGCAAAGCCGGGCACAGATCCTGGCGCAATTGCCCCAGCACATCCGCCAGCTGCACCAGATCGCCGCGCGCAGCTACAGCGCCTGGATGGCACAGCTGCCGCGCCCGCGCCTGTTTTACATGCCGGTGTGGGGAGAGGCGCGCCTGGCGCTGGCATAAGTCAGCGCCCACAAAAAAGCCGGTGCATCGCTGCACCGGCTTTGGACGAGGGAGAGCCTAAAAAACTTAGACCTTCAGCACGGCCACGCCGCCCAGGTAGGGCTGCAGCGCTTCGGGCACGGTCACCGAGCCGTCGGCATTCTGGTAGTTCTCCAGCACGGCCACCAGGGTGCGGCCCACGGCCAGGCCCGAGCCGTTCAAGGTGTGGACCAGCTCGTTCTTGCCTTGCGCGTTCTTGAAGCGGGCCTGCATGCGGCGGGCCTGGAAGGCTTCGCAGTTGCTCACCGAGCTGATTTCGCGGTAGGTGTTCTGCGCGGGCAGCCAGACTTCCAGGTCATAGGTCTTGGCAGCGCCAAAGCCCATGTCACCGGTGGACAGCGCCAGCACGCGGTACGGCAGGCCCAGGCGCTGCAGCACGTCTTCGGCGTGGCGCGTCATCTCTTCGAGCGCCTCGTAGCTCTTGTCCGGGTGCACCACCTGCACCATCTCGACCTTGTCGAACTGGTGCTGGCGGATCAGACCACGCGTGTCGCGGCCGGCCGAGCCCGCTTCCGAGCGGAAACAGGGGCTGTGCGCCGTCAGCTTGATCGGCAGCTGGTCTTCGCTCAGCACTTCGTCGCGCACCAGGTTGGTCAGCGGCACTTCCGAGGTCGGGATCAGGTAGAGCGCGGCGGTATCGGGCACCGGCTCGGCGTCTTGGCCGCCCTTGTTGGCAGCAAACAGGTCCTGCTCGAACTTGGGCAGCTGGCCCGTGCCCTTGAGCGAGTCGCTGTTGACGATGTAGGGCACATAGCACTCGGTGTAGCCGTGCTGCTCGGTCTGCAGGTCAATCATGAACTGCGCCAGCGCGCGGTGCAGGCGGGCGATCGGGCCCTTCATCACCGTAAAGCGCGAGCCGGTCAGCTTGACGCCGGCCTCAAAGTCCAGGCCCAGCGGCGTGCCGACATCGACATGGTCCTTGATCTCGAAATCAAAGCTGCGCGGCGTGCCCCAGCGGCGCACTTCGACGTTGGCCGATTCGTCCTCGCCCACCGGCACGCTTTCGTGCGGCAGGTTGGGCACGGCCACCAGCATGGCCTGCAGCTCGGCCTGCAGTTCATCGAGGCGCGTGGCCGACTGCTCCAGCTCGGTCTTCATCGCGGCCACATCGGCCTTGGCCGCTTCGGCCGCGTCCTTTTCGCCCTTGCCCATCAGCATGCCAATTTGCTTGGACAGCTGGTTGCGCTTGGCCTGCAGCTCTTCGGTGCGGGTCTGGATGGTCTTGCGCTCTGCCTCCAGCGCCTTGAAGGCCTCGACATTCAAAAACGCCTGGGGGCTCTTGCGGGTCTGCAAACGGGCGATGACCGAGTCCAGGTCTTTGCGAAGCAACAAAATATCAAGCATGAATTACCTCTTGGGGTGGGGCAGCGCCTAGGCCTGCCCAATGAAAGGGGGTGGAGGTGGGCGCTGCCCACCGCGATCAAGGGGGAGTGGACGAGCCGCCAGGCCACAAGGCCTCGTTCAGCGACCCGTCTCCGGAGATCGTGCAGAAATCTCCAGCCCGCCGACATCGATTTTCAGGCCCTTGGGCAGCGGGAATTTCACCGTTTCCTCGATGCCATCCATCTTGCGCACCGAGGTCGCGCCCAGCACCTTGATGCGCTCGATCACCTGCTTGACCAGCACCTCGGGGGCCGAGGCGCCCGCCGTCAGGCCCACGCGGGCGATGCCGTCAAACCATTCGGGCTGGAGCTCGTCAGCGTTGTCCACCATATAGCCCGGCGTGCCCAGCTTGACGGCCAGCTCGCGCAGGCGGTTGCTGTTGGAGCTGGTGGGGCTGCCCACGACGATCACCAGGTCCACCTGGCTGCTCATCACCTTGACGGCATCCTGGCGGTTCTGCGTCGCGTAGCAAATATCTTGCTGCTTGGGCTCGCGGATCTGCGGAAAGCGCAGCTTGACGGCAGCGGTGATCTCGGCGGCATCGTCCACGCTCAACGTGGTCTGGGTCACCACCGCCAGTTTGTCGGTCTGGCTGGGGTGGACATGGGCCACATCGCCCACCTCTTCGACCAGGTGGATGCCTTCGGACAGCTGGCCCATCGTACCCTCGACCTCGGGGTGGCCCTTGTGGCCGATCATGATGAACTCATAGCCCTCTTTGGCCAGCTTGGCTACTTCGACATGGACCTTGGTCACCAGCGGGCAGGTGGCATCGAAAATGCTAAAGCCTCGGCGCTCGGCCTCCAGTTGCACAGCCTTGCTCACGCCATGGGCCGAGAAGATCAAGGTCGCGCCTGGCGGCACATCGTCCAACTCTTCAATGAAGATCGCACCCTTGGCCTTGAGGTCGTTGACCACATAGGTGTTATGCACGATCTCGTGGCGCACATAGATGGGCGCGCCAAACTTCTCGATCGCGCGCTCGACGATCTCGATCGCCCGGTCCACACCGGCGCAAAAGCCACGCGGCTCGGCCAATACGATTTCCTGGGGCCGCAGCATGCTCAGAGCACCCCGATCAGCTGGACTTCAAAGGTCACCGGCTGGCTGGCCAGCGGGTGGTTGAAGTCGAATTGCACCGCGCCATCGTCGCGCACCTGCATCGCCACACCGGCGTAGGTGCTGGCACCATCGGGGGTGGGGAACTGCACCACATCGCCCAGCGTGTACTGCTCCATCGGGTCGCCCAGCTCGTTGAGCAGGCGGCGCGCCACCCACTGCACCATCTCGGGGTTGCGCTCGCCAAAGGCTTCGCCAGCGGGCACGTGGAAGGTGGCATGCGTACCCTCGGGCAGACCCAGCAGCAGGTTCTCGACCGCAGGCGAGAGCTCACCCATGCCCAGCGACAGGGTCGCGGGCTTGCCTTCAAAGGTGTTGATCACATCGCCCGCCGGGCCAGCCAGGCGGTAGTGCAAGGTCAGAAACGATCCGGGTTGTACCACTGGCGCATCAACAGGCAGCGGCGTCACGGGGGCCATCGGAGTAGTCATGCAAATCCCTATAAACTGGGGTGTATTGTAGGTTGTAGGGTGAAACCCCTGCATGCAACCTATATCAAAAGATGCCCGGCAGAACCCGACCCCACGGGGAGTTTTGCCCGGACACAAGGCCACCGGCCGACAGCGAACCTCCAGGAGTGCCGATGAACACCCATCTTTGCTGCCTTGCCCCTGCCTGCGCATGGCATGCACCGCCCCTGCCCCGCCCGACTGGCGCCCACCCTGTGACCGGCCAGCCGGACTGAAAGGACTGCATGCCCCTCAAAGACCTCCCCAGTGACTGCCAGCCGCGCGAGAAACTGCTCGCCAAGGGCGCGGGCGCTCTGACCGATGCCGAGCTGCTGGCCATTGTGCTGCGCACCGGCATGGCCGGCAAAAGCGTGCTGCAATGGGCCGCTGAACTGCTGGCCCCGCGCCAGCCCGATACCACCGGCAGCTTTGGCGGCATCAACGGCCTGCTGCAGGCCAGCAGCGCCGAACTCTCCCAGGTCAAGGGCCTGGGCCCGGCCAAGCGCGCCGAGCTGATCGCGGTGCTGGAGCTGGCTCGCCGCGCGATGGCCCAGCAATTGCAGCAGCGCAGCCTGCTTGGCAGTGCCTCCACCGTCAAAGCCTATGTGCAGCTGCACCTGGCGCACAAACAGCATGAGGTGTTTGCCGTGCTGTTTCTCGACAGCCAGCACCAGCTGATTGCGCTGGAGGAATTGTTTCGTGGCACCCTGGGCCAGGCCAGCGTCTATCCGCGCGAAGTGGTGGTGCGGGCGCTGCACCACCACGCTGCAGCGGTCATCTTGGCGCACAATCACCCCAGCGGCCAGGTCACGCCCAGCCAGGCGGACCAGCAACTCACACAGAGCTTGCAGGCCGCCTTGTCCCTGGTCGATGTGCGTGTGCTGGACCATATTATTGTTGGGCCCGGAGCAGCACTGTCGATGGCCGAGGAAGGTGAGATGTGAGTAAGCAGGACAAAACCGGCAGCATGGCATCCCTGCGGGAGCTCAAGCAGCTGCGCAAGGCGCTGACGGCCTTGCAGGCCGAGCAGGCGGCCCAGCGCCAGCTGCAGGAAGCCGCCCGCCAGCAGGCGCTGCGCCAGAGCGAGCGCGACCGCCAGCTGTTTCGCCAGACCGTGGGCGCCGTGCGCCCGCTGCCCAGCAGCGGCCAGATCAGCACTGAAACGCCTCCGCCCGATCCGCTACCGCTGCAGCACTGGGCCGACGAGCAGCGCGTGCTGCTCGAAGCGATGAGTGACGAGTTCGACGCCAGCACCTTGCTCGACACCGACGACCAGCTGAGCTTTCGGCGCAAGGGCATTGGCCGCGATGTGGTCCACAAGCTGCGCGCCGGGCACTGGACCATCCAGCGCCAGATCGACCTGCATGGCCTGCGCACTGACGAGGCGCGCCAGGCGCTGGGCAGCTTTATCCGCCAATCACAGCGCCAGGGGCTGCGCTGCGTGCGCGTGGTGCATGGCAAGGGCCTGGGCTCGCCCGGGCGCATGCCGGTGCTCAAAGGCCGGGTGCACAGCTGGCTGGTGCAGAAAAACGAGGTGCTGGCCTTTGTGCAGGCGCGCCCGGCCGATGGCGGCGCCGGCGCCCTGGTGGTGCTGCTGCGTGCCGCATCGATGGCGGCCAGCGCCGTCAATGTAGCCGATGCGCTGCTGCAGATGCAGGCACTGGCCCAGCAGGCTGCAGCCGTGCCTGCACCCGACCCGGTGGCCCAGCAGGTCGCATCCTGGGCGGCGCAGTACCGCAGCGCCAAGCCCAAGCGTTGACAGCTAGCTTTTAAGAAGCCCCGGGCTTGCCCTGCGGCAAGGGGGCGCTGAAAGGATTTACCCAGCGCTTGTCCGGGTCCTGCAGCGGTAGCGCCTCGCGCGCTTCGTCGTCGCCATAGATGCGGGCGATCCGCTCTTCCAGGCTGGGGTGGCTGGCCAGCCAGCGCGCGCCGCCCAGGTGCCAGAAGTCATGCATCTCTTCGATGCTGTGCACCTCCAGCAGCAGCATGTGCTCCATCAGCGGTGAATAGGCCCCGGCTGCGCCGCCACGGGGCTGCAGGGCATCGGCCTGCAACGGGTAGTCCTGCTGCCACAGCGCCTTGCGCAGCACGCGGCCCAGGCCATCGGGGTTGCGGGTCCACTGCACGGCGCGGGCATCGGCCAGGTATTCGCGCTGGCGCGATACGGCCGCCTTGAGCGCCTGCGCCGCCAACCAGCCCAGCCAGCCCACGGCCATCAGCGGCCGGCCAAACAGCGACACACCGCGCTCGACCCAGTCGCGCCCGTAGTTGAACAGCATCTCCAGCCCGAACACATAGCCGGCCAGCTCCATGTTGAGACGCGTATCGCCCTCGTGCAGATGGGACAGCTCATGCGCGACCACGCCCTTGAGTTCGTCGCGGCTGAGGTATTCCAGCGCGCCCATGGACACCACGATCACCGCATCCTCAGCTTCCCAGGCGGCGGCAAAGGCATTGAGCGAGCGGTCACGCGGCAGCACCATGGCCTGGGGCCGCTGGGCGCCGGCGGCAATGCACAGCTCCTCGACAATGTTCTGGTACTGCTGCTCGGCATGCGATACCGATGGGCGCAGCTCGCGCGCGCCCAGCTGCCTGGCCAGGTACAGGCCGCCCTGGCGCAGATTGCTGCGCTTGATCCAGGCGCCGCCCAGCACCATCAGGCTGACGATGCCGATATTGGTGGCCAGAAAACCGGCCGGGTAATGCACGGCGACCTGCTCCAGCCGCAGTTGGCTGAAGGCTACTGCCACCAGCGCGGGCGTCCAGAACACCAGCGCCAGCACCAGGTGCACGCCCAGCGCAATGCCCAGCACCAGCAGCGCAAAAGCGGCCACCAGGCCCCAGGTGCGGCGCCTTGCGCTGGCTTGAAAATCCCAGAAGTTCATGTCTGCGCCGCTGCGGCCTCACAGCGCAGCGCGCCGCCGTGGTCTTGGGCCGCGGCCTTCATCGGCTTAGAACTGCACGCGAACGGCTTCGCGCTCCTGGGCATTTTGCGTCGATTGCAGCATCGGCATCGCATGAAAGCCCAGCATCGAGGCCACCACAATCGCCGGGAAGGCGCGCGAAGCGTTGTTGAATGCCAGCACCTGGTCGTTATACGCCTGGCGCGCATAGCCAATGCGGTTTTCGGTGCTACCCAGCTCTTCGCTGAGCGAGCGCATCGTGTCATCGGCCTTGAGGTCCGGGTAGCTTTCGGTCAGCACCATCAGGCGGCCCAGGGCGCCGCCCAGCGCGCTCTCGGCGGCCACCATGGCATCGGCCACCTCTGGTTTGCTGGGGGCTGCGCGCAGCGCACTGGCCGCTGCCTGGGCCTGGCCACGCGCGCGGATCACCGCTTCCAGGGTCTGGGACTCGTGCTCCAGGTATTTCTTGGCCACCGCCACCAGGTTGGGCACCAGGTCGTAGCGGCGCTTGAGCTGCACATCGATTTGCGCCAAGGCATTGCTGGTGCGGTTGCGCAAGGCCATCAAGCGGTTGTAGACCAGCACGCCCCAGACCAGCAAGGCGGCCACCAGCGCCGAAACCACTATCAAATTGGTATTCATAACCCTCATCCACCCTCTTCGTTTTTAGTGGCTCGATTATGGGCCAAAGCGCTGCGGCGCCCCAATAGGGAATGCAAACCAGCGTGGACGTTGCATTTTGCGAACCCGGTGCATGACAGAAGTCAAGAAATCAGGTAATGGGCGGCGGGCCGCCCGCGGCAGACGGGGCGCTGCACAGAATGCCTGCGCAACCCAGCAGCGGCTCGGGTCTGGGTCAGCGGTTGCGCATCCAGTCCGCAGTCTGGAAAAAGCTCTGGCCCAGGCGGCTGCGCAGTTTCTCATCGACGCAGACATCGCCCATCGCCTGGTCCATGCAGGCCAGCCACTGGTCGCGCTCCAGAATGCCGATCGAAAACGGCATATGGCGCATGCGCAGGCGCGGGTGGCCAAAGCGCTGCTGGTAATGGTCGGGGCCGCCCAGCCAGCCGCAGAGAAACCAGAACAGCTTGTCGCGCGCATCCTGCAAGCTGCTGCCATGGGCGTCCCGCAATTCCTTGTAGCCGGGCTCCAGGTCCATCAGGTCATAGAAGCGGTCCACCAGCGCCCGCACCTGGCCCTCGCCGCCGATCCATTCAAAAGGGGTGTCAAACGGGGGCTTTTCTTCGATGTGCATAGAGGGCTCTCAGGGTACGCAGGGGCAGAGGATCAGGCAGCGGGCGCTGCGCCTGCACAGCGCCCACAGTCCTGTCACCCGCGATATTACCGCTCTATGGCGCAGCATTCACACCGCTTCGCGCAAAGTCACGACGACCGGGCGGCGCAGCACCTCGCGCAGGCCCCACCAGCCTGCCACCAGCGCCAGCAAGGCGCCACAGGCGCCGCCGGCCAGCGGCACCCACCAGCGCGGCACCCAGGCAAAGTCAAACACAAACTGGGCCAATGCCCAACCAATGGCCATGGCCACCACGCTGGCCAGCACGCCGGCGAGCAGGCCCACACCGGCCAGCTCGGCGCGCTGCACCTGCTGGAGCAGCTGGCTGCGCGCGCCCACGGCACGCATGATCGCATACTCGCGGGCGCGCTCTTCGCGCGTCGCGGTGATCGCGGCAAACAGCACCACCAGGCCGGCGGCCAAGGTAAAGCCAAACAGGAACTCCACCGCGCGGATCACCTGGTTGAGCACCTGCTGGAGCTGGGCCACGGTGGCGCGCAGGTCCACATTGGTGATGTTGGGAAACTCGCGCACCAGGCCATTGTCAAAGCCCGCCGTATCGGGCGCGCGGTAGGCGGCCAGGTAGGTGACGGCCACCTCATTCATCTGCGCGACCGGGTACATGACAAAGAAATTCGCGCGCATCGAGCCCCAGTCCACCTTGCGCAGGCTGGTGATCGTGCTCTCGTGCTGCACGCCGCCCATGTCAAACAGCAGGCGGTCGCCCATCTTCAGGCCCAGGGTTTCGGCAATGCCCTCTTCGACGCTGACGCCACCGGCCTCGCCCGGCGTCCACCGGCCCTGCACGATCTGGTTGTGCTTCTGCAGCACATCGCTGTGGGAGATATTGAACTCGCGGTCGACCAGGCGCTTGGCGCGGTCTTCGCTGTAGTCGCCCGGGCCCACATCCTTGCCATTGATCTGGATGAGGCGGCCGCGAATCATCGGGTACCAGTCCCATTTGTCGATGCCGGCCTGGCGCAGGCGCTGCTGGAAGGCATCGGCCTGGTCCGGCATGATGTTGATGACAAAGCGGTTCATCGCATCGGGCGGCGTGGTCTGGCGCCAAGTCTGGATCAGGTCGGTGCGCAGCAGCACCAGCAGCACCAGCGCCATGAGGCCGACGGCCAGGCTGCTGACCTGCACCACGGCAAACCAGGGCCGGGCGGCGACCTGGCGCGTGGCCAGCAGCAGCCAGCGCGGCGCCGTGCGCTCATTCACCATGCGGCGCAGCAAGCTGATGGCCGCAGCGCTCAGCAGGCCAAACACCACGATCGCCATTGCAAAACCGCCCACCGCAATGCCGCCCAGCTTGGCATCACCGCTGACCAGCAGCAGCATCGCCGCAAAGCCCAGCACCCCCAGCAGCAGCACCGAGGCCGAGGCCGGGCGCAGGGCCCCCAGGTCACGGCGCAGCACGCGCAGCGGCGGCACCTGGGCCAGCTGCAGCACGGGCGGCAGGCCAAAGGCCAGCAGCAAGGTCATGCCCATGCCCACCCCCATCACCAGCGGCCAGCCACTGGCAGCGGGCAAGGTGACGGCCAGCAGGCCCGCCATCAGCCAGACAAACAGGTAGTGCATCGCGTAGCCCAGCGCCACGCCCAGCAGGCTGGCGGCCAGGCCCACGATGACAAACTCGACCACATAGGCGCCGGCAATGGCGCGCTGGGCCAGGCCCAGCACGCGCAGCAATGCCGCGCCATTGAGGTGGGCGCTGGCAAAGGTGCGCGCGGCCAAGGCCACGGCCACGGCCGACAGCAGCGCGGCCAGCAAGGCCACCAGGTTCAGGAACTTCTGCGCGCGCTCGAGCGTTTGCTCCATCTCGGGCCGGCCGCTTTGCAGCGACTCGATGCGCACGCCATGGCTGTGGGGCTGGGCCACTTCGGTCTCGGACCATTGCAGAAACTGCGCTGCTGCTGCGGGCTCACCGGCGACGGCAAAGCGGTACAGCAAGCGGCTGGCCGGCTGCACCAGGCCGGTGGCGGCCAGGTCGCTCCAGTCCAGCATCACGCGCGGAGAAAAGCCCAGAAAACCGGCGCCCCGGTCCGGCTCGATCGTCAGCACCCGGCCAATCGTGAAGCGCTTGTCGCCCAGCCACAGCACCGAGCCGGTCTTGAGGCCCAGGGCCTCGATCAGGCTCGGGTCCACCCAGACTTCGCCGGGCGCAGGAATATCGCGCGTCGGCGCATCGGGCTGGCCGGCAGCCGGAGCCGTGCGCAGGCTGCCGCGCAGCGGGTAGCCGGCCTGCACGGCCTTGAGACCCACCAGGCGCGTTTCACCGCCATCGGCATCGTCCGAGCGCGCCATCGTCGGGAAGGTGACCGTCGTCACACCCTGCAAACCCAGCGCCTGGGCCTTGTCGGCAAAGGCCGCTGGCGTGCTGTTGTCGCTCACCACCACGACGTCGCCGCCCAGCAGCTGGCTGGCATCGCGCTGCAGCCCCGCTTGCAGGCGGTCCGAGAAAAAGCTCACCGAGGTCAGCGCGGCCACCGCCAGCGCCACCGCAACCAACAAAAGCCGCAGCTCACCGGCACGCCAGTCGCGCAGCAATTGGCGCCAGCCCAACGCAAAAAAGTTGTGTTTCATGCAGCAAACATAACTGATGCGCGTTTACCCCCAGCCCTTGCCGGATTTCCCTGCGAGCCAGAGGCCGCGCACGCCCAGCAAAAGGCCTGCTGCAAGCAAGGTCATGACAGCACGAACCAGGCGCCGCCACAGCCTGTTGAGGGGAGAAACACCACGGCACGCCCTCAGGCACAACGCGGCCATCCACGCTTGCCCCCCTGGCCGGCAGATTTTGTAGACGCGCTCTGGTGCCGCCATTGAAAGAGATCATCCCCAAGCGGCCGATTGCGAGTTACGATATGAAACAGTAATCTCTCAACGAGCCATTCCTATGCAAGCCTTGATTTCACAATTGGGCCAGACGTTTGCCAAAGCTCGCAGTCTGGAGGAGCTGACGCGCCCCCTGCTGGAGATGCTGCAAAAAGTCACCAGTCTGGAATCCACCTACCTCACGCGCATTGACCTGGGCCAGCGTGTCCAGCAGGTGCTGTTCGCGCGCAATACCCAAAGCCTGCAGATTCCCGAGAACCTGAGCGTGCCTTGGGAAGACACCCTGTGCAAACGCGCCATCGATGAGAACTGCCTCTACACCGACGATGTCGGCCAGATCTGGGGCGACTCGCAGGCCGCGCAGGCGCTGGGCATCCAGACCTATGCCAGCACACCGGTCCACCTGTCGGACGGTGCGCTCTACGGCACGCTGTGCGGCGCCAGCGCATCACGCAAACCGCTGCAACGCGATACCCAGGATGTCATGCGCCTGTTTGCCCAGTTCCTGGGCCAGCAGGTCGAGCGCGAGCAGCTGCTCATCCAGATCCAGGTGCAAAACGAAGAGCTGCAGCGCCTGGCGCGCACCGATGCGCTGACCGGCCTACCCAACCGCCGCGCACTGATCGAGCAGCTCGACCAGCTGCAGGCCATTGCCCGCCGCCAGGAGCGCTATGTGCTCGTGGGCATGATCGACATGGATGGCTTCAAGGCCATCAACGACGGCTATGGCCATGAAGCGGGCGACCGTTTCTTGCAGCTGCTGTCCGACCAGATGCGCGAGGCCATGCGCGGCTCGGACCTGATCGCCCGCCAGGGCGGCGATGAGTTCGTTTTTGCCGGCCTGGGCCCCCACCTGCACGAGCCGATTGCGCCGGCGCTGAACGAAACACAGGCGCGCCTGTTTGCCAGCACGCGGGCCGAGTCGCTGTGCCTGGGCCAGGGCGTGAGCCTGAACTACACCGGCGCCAGCGTGGGCCTGGTGGCCGTCACGCCGGGCACCCATGCCGATACTGCATTGCAGCAGGCCGATCTGGCCATGTACCAGACCAAGCAGGCGCGCAAAGCCCGCCACCAGGTTGCGGCCTGACCTGGGCAACCACCAGAGGGCCTGAGGCGGCCCTCAAGCCTCGCTGGTCTGCGCCGCAGCCGCTGCGCCGGCCGCCGTCAGCGCCAGCATCCAGCGCCCCTCCACCGCCTGGGCCTGCACCCACGTAGGCTGCTGGGCCTGCTCCAGCAGCAGGTTGAGCATGGTCAGCTCGCGCAGCAGGCTGCTGGCAGCGGCATCCAGGTGCTTGGCGATGCGCACCAGCGGTACCTCCTGCCCGGTGCGGGCCTGCTCCTGTGCCAAAGCTTTGAGCATGCGCTGCGCCAGCGGCGATAGGGCCGGTGCGGCGTTCTGCCCGCCCATCACTGCTGCGCCTGGCCGGGCTCCAGCACCACGGGGATCGATTTGGAGGTGGGCGTGCCGGCATGCGCGGCCACGGCCGACAGCGGCACCAGCGGATTGGTCTCCGGGTAGTAGGCGGCGAGGTTGCCACGCGGAATGTCATAGGCCACCAGCTTGAAGCCCTCGACACAGCGCTGCTGGCCATCGTCCCAGACGGTGTGGATATTGACCCAGTCGCCATCGGCCAGGCCCAGCGCGCGGATGTCATCGGCATGGATGAACACCACCCGGCGCTGGCCAAACACGCCCCGGTAGCGGTCGTCCATGCCATAGATGGTGGTGTTGTACTGGTCGTGCGAGCGGGTGGTCAGCAAGGTGAACACCTGCTGGCCACGCAGCCGCACACGCGCCCGGTGCGTGGGGGTATCGACCGGCACCGCATGGGCGTGGAAGCTGGCCTTGCCGCTGGCCGTGGTCCAGATGCGCTCGCTGGCGGTGTTGCGCAGCCGAAAGCCACCGGGCACGGCTACGCGCTGGTTGAAGTCGGCAAAATCGGGGAAGACCTTGGCGATCTCGTCGCGGATCAGCGCGTAGTCGGCGGCCAGCGCCAGCCAGTCCACCCGGCTGCGCGCGCCCAGGGTGGCATGGGCCAGGCGCGCCACAATCGCCGGCTCGGACAGCAGATGGGCCGAGGCCGGCGGGTTCATACCCATCGACAGGTGCACCATGCTCATCGAATCCTCCACCGTCACGCCCTGGGGCTGGCCGTTTTGCAGGTCGATCTCGGTGCGGCCCAGGCAGGGCAGCAGCAAGGCCTCGCGACCATGGACCACATGGCTGCGGTTGAGCTTGGTGGTGACCTGCACGGTCAGCGCGCAGCGCTGCAGGCCTTTCCAGGTTTCATAGGTATCGGGCGTGGCCGCAGCAAAATTGCCCCCCAGTGCAAAAAACACCTGGGCCTGGCCATCGCGCATGCTGGCAATGGCGTCGACCGTGTCCATGCCGTGGGCGCGGGGCGGCGCAAAGCCATAGACCTCCTGCAGCCGGTCGAGCAAGGCCGCCGGCGGCTTTTCCCAAATGCCCATGCTGCGGTCGCCCTGCACATTGCTGTGGCCGCGCACCGGGCACGGCCCCGCTCCTGGCCGGCCGATATGGCCGCGCAGCAGCAGCAGGTTCAAAATCATCTGGATGGTGGCCACCGAATGCGCATGCTGGGTAATGCCCATGCCCCAGCAGGCAATCACCTTGTCCGCGCCCAGGTAGACCTCGGCGGCCGCCCGCATCTGCGCTTCACTCAGGCCCGATTCCTGCGCCAGCAGCGCCCAGTCCTCCTCGCGCAGGCTCTGCGCCAGCGCCTCAAAGCCAGTGGTGTGCGCAGCGATAAAGGCGTGGTCGAGCACACCGCCCCGCGCCGCCTCCTGCTCCAGCACATGCTTGAGCATGCCCCGCAGCGCTGCCAGGTCGCCGCCCACACGCAGCTGAAAGTAGTGCGTACTGATGGGGCTGGAGCCCAGGGTCGCCATCTCCAGCTTGTCCTGCGGATCGGCAAAGCGCTCCAGCCCGCGCTCGCGCAAGGGGTTGAAGCTGACAATGCGCGCGCCGCGTTTGTGCGCCTCGCGCAATTCGCCCAGCATGCGCGGGTGGTTGGTGCCCGGGTTCTGGCCAAAGATGAAGATCGCATCGGCCTGTTCAAAATCGGCCAGTGTCACCGTGCCCTTGCCCACGCCGATCTGCTCGCGCATCGCCGAGCCGCTGGGCTCGTGGCACATGTTGGAGCAATCGGGGAAGTTGTTGGTGCCGTACTCGCGCACAAACAGCTGGTAGAGAAAGGCCGCCTCGTTGCTCGCCCGGCCTGAGGTGTAGAACACCGCCTGGTCCGGGCTGGGCAGCGCGTTCAGGTGCTGGGCGATCAGCGCAAAGGCATCGTCCCAGGCAATCGGCAGGTAGTGGTCGCTGGCCGGGTCATAGACCATGGGCTGCGTCAGCCGGCCCTGGTCCTCCAGCCAGAAATCGCTGTGCTGGGCCAGCTCGCGCACGCTGTAGCGGGCAAACAGCTCGGGGCCCGCGCGCCGGGCCGTGGCCTCGGCGGCGACGGCCTTGACGCCGTTCTCGCAGAACTCGAAGGTCGAGGCATGGTTGCGGTCCGGCCAGGCGCAGCCCGGGCAGTCAAAGCCGTCGGGCTGGTTGGCCGACAGCAGCGTCTTGGCACCCTTGAGCGCGATGTCGTGGTGCAGCAATGTGTTCTTGACACTGTTCAAAGCGCCCCAGCCACCGGCTGGGCCTTTGTAGAAGGCGATTTTTTGTTCTTGCATGGCAGGGGCTCGGTGTAGCCCTGCATTTCAACGCGCTGGCCGCCAGGCGTCAAATTCAATGCCGCAATGCCAGCATTCGACAAACTATGGCTGGGGTGGCGGCGCAGCTGCGGCCAAAGCCCCGGCATGCTGCAGGCACTGCTGCTGCCATTCGTCCTGCGCCATCAGCGCGCGCGCCGCCTCCATCGCGGGCATGGCCTGCTGGGATTGCTGGTAGAGAAAGGCGACTTCGCTCTCGACCACCGGCTCGGCCAGTGGCCAAGCGCGCAGACCGGGCGTATGCCGCACGGTGGCCAGCACGGCGCCGGGCACAATGCTGGCCATCTGGCCCTCGCCCACCGCCTGCAGCAAGGCCTGGACCGAGTTGGTCTCCATGGCCGGCTGCACCAGCACCCCGACGGCCAGAAAGCTGCGCTCCACGATCTGGCGGTTGTGCATATCGGGCGTCAGCAGGCACAGCGGCTGCTGCGCGGCCTGGGCCCAGCCCAGGGGCTCGGCCGCATGCAGGGTATCGGCCACGCAGGCCGGTGCTGGCGCGGACTGCAGCAGGTAGTAGTGCTCCTGGTACTGGGGGGCGCAATGGGTGCGCGGGCGGCGGATGCGGTCGCTGTAGCCCAGCGCCAGGTCCAGGCTCAGCTCTTCGAGGCCGCGTTCAATATCGGGCGAACTCATCGCATGCAGCGCTGGCACCAGGCCCGGGTGCTGGCAGCGCAGCAGGCTGGCAAAGCGCAGCAGCATCGGCATGGCCGTGGGCACGGCCGCCATGCGCAGCTGCCCTTGCAGCTGGCCCGCCTGGGCGGAGAGGCGTTGGCGCAGGCGCGCCTCGCTTTGCAGCATCTCCAGTCCGGTTTGCAGTACCTGCTCGCCCTCGGGCGTGAAGCCGGCAAACACCCGGCCCCGGCGCACGATGGCCACGCCAAACTCGGCCTCCAGCGCGCGCAGCGCATTGGACAGGGCCGGCTGGGTGATGTGGCAGGCCTGGGCTGCCCGCGCGAAATGGCCATGCGCATGGAGCGCGGCCAGGTAGCGCATGGCAGCGAGCAGGTTCATCAGGTATTGCTGCTCACGGAGATGGTCGGGAACTTCGACGAGAAGTCCTTGGCCTGCTGCGCGATCTTGACGGCGATGCTGCGCGCCACCTGGCGGTAGATGGCGGCCACTTCGCTGTCGGGCGCCGCCACCACGGTGGGGGTGCCGCTGTCGGCCTGCTCGCGGATCTGCATCGACAGCGGCAGCGCACCCAGGTAGTCGAGCTTGTAGTCGGCTGCCATGTGCTTGCCGCCATCGGCGCCAAAGATATGTTCCACATGGCCGCAGTTGGTGCAGACATGCATGGCCATGTTCTCGATCACACCCAGGAGCGGCACGCCCACCTTCTCGAACATCTTGATGCCCTTGCGCGCATCGAGCAAGGCGATGTCCTGCGGCGTGGTGACGATCACCGCACCGGTCAGCGGCACGCGCTGGCTCAGTGTGAGCTGGATGTCGCCGGTGCCCGGTGGCATGTCGATCAGCAGGTAGTCCAGCCCCGCCCAGTTGGTCTGGCGCAGCATTTGCTCGAGCGCCTGCACGGCCATAGGCCCGCGCCAGATCATCGCCTGGTCCTGGTCGACCAAGAGGCCGATCGACATCACCTGCACGCCATGGTTGAGCTTGGGCTCCATGGTCTTGCCATCGCTGCTCTCGGGCTTGCCGTCCACGCCCATCATCATGGTCTGGCTGGGGCCGTAGATATCGGCATCCAGCACGCCGACGCTGGCGCCCTCGGCCGCCAGGGCCAGCGCCAAGTTGGCGGTGGTGGTGCTCTTGCCCACGCCGCCCTTGCCCGATGCCACCGCAATGATGTTCTTCACACCGGGAATCAGCGGCACACCGCGCTGCACCGCATGCGTGATCACCTTGTTGCTGATGCTCACCGAGACGTTGTCCACGCCCGGCACCGTCTTGGCCGCGGCCACGAACTGGCTGCGCAGCTGCGGCACCAGGCTTTTGGCGGGGTAACCCATCTCCACCTCAAAGGCGACATCGCCGCCATGGATCTGGAGGTTGCGCACGGCACGCGTGCTGACAAAATCTTTGCCCGTATGCGGGTCTTGGACGCTGGCCAGCGCGGCCAGTATCGTTGGTTCGGTCACTGTCATCGTGTTTTCTATTCCTGAGACAGCAATAAGTCTAGCGAACCGCGCTTGCCCTTGCGAACCAGCGACAATCTGGGCTTTTCCCCTGCACCTCTTGAAAGACCTGCACCCGTGAAACTGAAAATGGCCGAGAACTCCGTGTTTGCGATCTTGCTGCGCTCGTCGTGGTGGATCAGTGTGGTGGTCGGAGCCATCATCGTGGTGCTGTGCCTGGCGCTGCTGCCCAAGGACATCCGCTTTGTCGGCGCCGCCGGCAGCCTGCCTTTCCTCGTGATCGGCGCCATGGCCGCCAAGCGCCAGTGGAGCCAGCCCAGCGCGGCGGCCACCGAGGCGCTGCTGGCGCAGGCTGGCGCCATGTCCAGCCGCGATCTGCAGGCCTGGCTGAGCCGCGCCTGGCAGGCCGAGGGCTACGCCGTCACCACCCTGCAGCAAGGCGCGGCCGATCTGCAGCTGGCGCGCAACGGCCAGACCACCCTGGTGCAGACCAAGCGCAGCAAGGCCGGCGTGCATGGCATCGAGCCGCTGCGCGCGCTGCATGAGGCCGCCAGCCAAGCGGGCGCCGCCAGCGTCTATGTGCTGCTGCAAGGCGAGCTGAGCGACAACGCCCGCCTGTTTGCCCGTGACCAGAAAATCGTGCTGCTGCAGAACCTGGAGCTCGCGACCTTGCTGAAAAAGGGCGCGGCGCGCTGATGCGGCACTGCCCGCGCCGGCAGTAGCGGCTGGGCGACAGAGCCGCTTGGCGAAGGCCTGCAGTTTCGGCTATGGTGCAGGCCATGTCGCCCGCTCTGCACTACAGCCCCCATTCCGCGTCCACCGCCATCGTGCTCTCAGGCGGCGGCGCGCGTGCCGCCTACCAGGTGGGGGTGCTGCAGGCGCTCTCGCGCCTGCGCCAGAACGCCGGGGCCGACCATGAACCCACGCCCTTCCCCATTGCCGTGGGCACCTCGGCCGGCGCGATCAATGCCGCAGGTCTTGCCTGCGGCGCCGACCATTTCGACCTGGCCGTGCAGCGCCTGTCGCGGGTGTGGCGCAATTTCTCCACCAGCCAGGTCTACCGCGCCGATGCCTTTGGGGTGATGCGCAGCGGCGCGCGCTGGCTGAGCCTGTTGACCCTGGGCTGGGCGCTGACGCGCTGGCACCACAGCAAACCGCGCTCGCTGCTGGACAATGCGCCGCTTTTGGAGCTGCTCCAGGCCGAGCTGCCGCTGGAGAAAATCCCGCACCTGCTGCACAGCGGCAAGCTGTCGGCGCTGGCGATCACCGCATCGAGCTACACCACCGGCGAGCACATCACCTTCTATGAAGCCGGCCCGCATGTGCCTGCCTGGTCGCGCACGCAGCGCCGCGCCATCCAGGACCGCATCAGCCACCAGCACCTGATGGCCTCCTCGTCGATCCCCTTCATCTTTGCGCCCGCCGAGCTGATGCTGCGCGGCCAGTACAACTACCTGGGCGATGGTGCGATGCGCCAGACCGCGCCGCTGGCCCCGGCCGTGCACTTGGGCGCCCAGCGCATCGTCGTCGTCGGCGTGGGCCGCTCGCACGAGGTGCTGAACCTGCCCCAGGGCGAGCACCCGCCGTTCCCCTCGCTCGCCCAGGTGGCCGGCCATGCGCTGTCCACCATCTTTCTCGATGCGCTGTCGGTCGATGTGGAGCGGGCCCAGCGCATCAACCACACCTTGAGCCTGATCCCCGAGGCCGAGCGCGCCCGCAGCGCGCTGCGCCCGCTCGATCTGCTGGTGATCACGCCATCGCAGTCGCTCGATGCGTTGGCGCTGGAGCACCTGCAAGAACTCCCCACGCCGGTGCGGGCACTGCTGGGCGCGATGGGCGTGTCCGTGCACAGCCAGAACGTGGGCAGCGCGGCGCTGGCGAGCTATCTGCTGTTCGAGCCGGGCTACACCCGGGCGCTGATGGCGCTGGGCCGGGCCGACACCATGGCCCGGCGTGACGAGGTCTGCGCCTTTTTTGGCTGGGGCAGCCACGCAGCCGGCCCCGCCAATCCCCTGGTCGCGCGATCCGGCCCCGTAAGCGCCTAGAATTGCTCGGTTCTGGAGCGCCTTCGCGCGCGAGGGCTGGCAGCACGCCGCCCTCCCTGTGACCAGAATCCGCAACGGCCACCGGCCTGCGTCCTCTCTGTGATTAGAAAGTTCCGCAACCCTATGTCTCAACGAAAGATTTTCGTCACCACCGCCCTGCCGTATGCCAACGGCAACTTCCACATCGGCCACATCATGGAATACATCCAGGCCGATACCTGGGTGCGTGCGCAGCGAATGCAGGGCAATGCGGTCAACTTTGTCGGTGCTGATGACGCCCATGGCGCGCCCATCATGATTGCGGCCGAAAAAGCGGGCAAGACGCCCCAGCAGTTTGTTGCCGACATCGCCGCCGGCCGCAAGCAGTACCTCGACGGCTTCCACATCGGTTTTGACAACTGGAGCAATACCGACAGCCCCGAGAACCACGCGCTGTCCAAGCAGATCTACCTGGACCTGAAGGCCGCCGGCTTCATCGAGACGCGCACCATCGAGCAGTTCTTCGACCCCGAGAAGAACATGTTCCTGCCTGACCGTTTCATCAAGGGCGAGTGCCCACGCTGCCACGCCAAGGACCAGTACGGCGACAACTGCGAAGTCTGCAGCTCCGTCTATGCGCCCACCGACCTGATCAATCCCTACTCGGCGCTGTCCGGCGCCAAGCCGGTGATGAAGAGCTCGGAGCACTTCTTCTTCAAGCTGTCCGACCCGCGCGCAGTCGAGTTCCTGACCACCTGGACCCAGGACGGCCAGCATGTGCAGCCCGAGGTGGCCGCCAAGATCAAGGAATGGTTTGGCGTGCGCACCAACCCCGATGGCTCGACCAGCGAAGGCCTGGACGACTGGGACATCTCGCGCGATGCACCCTACTTCGGCATCGAGATCCCCGATGCACCGGGCAAGTACTTCTACGTCTGGCTCGATGCGCCGGTGGGCTACCTCGCCTCCCTCAAGGAGTTGCTGGGCAAGCGCGGCGAAGACTACGAGGCCTACATGGCTGACCCGGCGCTCGAGCAGTACCACTTCATCGGCAAGGACATCATCACCTTCCACACCTTGTTCTGGCCTGCGATGCTGAAGTTCAGCGGCCGCAAGACCCCGACCAAGATCTGCGTGCATGGCTTCCTCACCGTGAACAACGGCGAGAAGATGAGCAAGAGCCGGGGCACCGGCCTGGACCCACTCAAGTACCTGGCCCTCAAGATGAACCCCGAGTGGCTGCGCTACTACCTGGGCGCCAAGCTCAATGGCAAGAACGAGGACATCGACTTCACGGCCGAAGACTTCATGCTGCGCGTCAACTCCGACCTGATCGGCAAGTACGTGAACATCGCCTCGCGCGCTGCCGGCTTTATCAGCAAGCGCTTTGAAGGCCGGCTGGGCGCGGTGAGCGCCGATGGCCAGGAGCTGCTGGCGGTGCTGCGCGCGCAAAAGGAGGCGATTGTCGCCGCCTACGAGGTGCGCGACACCGCCCGTGCGGCCCGCGAGATCATGCTGCTGTGCGACAAGGTCAACAGCTATGTCGATGCCAACAAGCCCTGGGAGCTGGCCAAGAAGGAAGGCATGGAGCAGCGCCTGCACGATGTCTGCACGGTCTGCATCGAGGCCTTCCGCATACTGACGATCTACCTCAAGCCGATCCTGCCGGGCATCGCCGCCGAAGTGGCGAACTTCCTGATCGTGCCGCCCGAGCAATTTGGCGACGTGGCCAAGCCGCTGGGCGCTGGCCACCAGATTGGCGTCTACCAGCACCTGATGCAACGCGTGGACCCGCTGCAGCTCGAAGCGCTGTTCGAGACCCCTGCCAGCCAGGAAAAAGCTGCTGCCGCTGCAGCGCCTGCCAAGGCCAAGAAGGCCGAGAAAAAAGCCGAAGCCGTGGTGGACCCGAACGCCCCCGGCGGCGAGCCGCTGGCCGAGACCATCGGCATCGACGACTTTGCCCGCATTGACCTGCGCATTGCCAAGATTGTCGAATGCAAGGCCGTCGAAGGCTCGACCAAGCTGCTGCAGCTGACCCTGGATGTCGGTGAAAAGGGCGAGGACGGCCAGCCGAAGATGCGCAATGTGTTCAGCGGCATCAGCAGCATGTACACGCCCGAGCAGCTGCAAGGCAAGCTCACCGTGCTGGTCGCCAACCTGGCGCCGCGCAAGATGAAGTTCGGCATCTCCGAAGGCATGGTGCTGGCCGCCAGCCACGCAGACGAGAAGGCCCACCCCGGCATCTATGTGCTCGAGCCCTTCCCCGGCGCGCTGCCCGGCATGCGCATCCACTGATCTGCATGGCCGCTGACCGCCGCCTCTTGAAGCCCCTGCGCTCCGTAGCCGCAGGGGCTTTTTACTGTACCTGCGCATCGCTGCTGGGCGGCTGCAGTGTGGTGACCGTGGGCGCCGCCGCCGTCAGCGTGACCGCGACTGCCGTGGGGCTGGTGGCCGATGCAGCGGTGGGCACGGCCAAGGTGGTGGGCAAAGGCGTGGGCAAGGCCTATGACATGGCCACCGGCGAGGAGCAGGACAACAGCGGTATTACCGTGCGCTACCGCGAGCCCCGGCCGGGCGAGACCTTCCCGCCGCAGCAGCCCAGCGAGCCAATGCAAGCGGCAACGCCAAGCCAGCCAGTGCCGCCAGCCAGGCCTGCAGCGGCGCCGGAAAACGCCATCCCCAGCGGTCCCTGAAGCGCAGCGGCATTTCAGCGATCAGTTGCCGGCGTAGCGCCCAGGACGGTGGCTGATCCACAAAAACACGCTCATGACGACGGCAGCCAGTACCGAGTAGGCCACACGCTCGAATGGTACGACCCACAGCGCCAGCAGCACCACCGTGCAGTCGATGACCATCTGCACCTTGCCGGCGCGGATGCCATAGCGGTCCTGCAGGTAGAGCGACACAATGGTGGCGCCGCCCAGGCTGGAGCGGTGGCGCGCCAGAAAGAGGCAGCCGGTGCCCATCAACAGGCCTCCGGCAATCGCGGCATACAGCGGGTTCAGGTAATCGATATGGATAAAGCGCGGCCCGATATCGACCAGCAGCGCCAGCATGGCCACCGAGACAAAGGTCTTGATCGTGAACTCCGGCCCCATGCGCGTCCAGGCGAACCAGTAAAACGGCAGATTGATCGCATAGAAAATCGCGCCAAACGGCAGGCCAGTGGCGTAGTGCAGCAAGAACGCCAAACCTGCGGTACTGCCCGTCAGCAGCCCGGCCTGCGCAAACAGCCCCAGGGTGATCGACACAAACAGCGAGCCGGTGAACAGCGCCTGTGCATCTTCAAAGCGGCCATGCCGCAGCGCAGGGCCGAGCGACGCAGGTGCAGCAGCGACGGGGCCAGGCAGGGCCGTGGGGCCGTCAGGGCGGGATAGCGGTGAGGACATGTCGGGTTGACAGCAAGTTTCATGCCCGCGCAAGGGTGGTGCGCGGGGCTGCCTGGCATGGGTGATGCTAGGTATAAACCCGAATTTTAAAGAGTTTCAGCCGGTTACTGTTAGGCATATCCGCAACAGTTTAGGGCCGATACCGCCCCTCCCAGTCTGCGCTCAGCGGCTATTCACCACCTGGGTGCTGTTGCTGCGCAGCACCTTGCCCTGGGCGTCGAACACCACGGTGAACAGCATCTTGGTGCTGGGCGGATCGATCCAGCCCCAGTCCCATTCGGCCTCGTTCTTCAGCGGATAGCTGGTGCGCTTGGCCGGCTGGCCCAGCAGGCGGCGGATCTGCTGCTGGTCCATGCCCGGCTGCACCTTGGCAAAGTAGGCGGGCGCCAGCACCTGGCGCAGCGCGCTCATCTTGCCGTCGGTGCCAATGGTGATCATGTAGTTCTGCGCACCGGCGGGCTGGCGGGTGTACTCCAGCGTGTGCGAACCATCGGCCTCGTCCCAGATCTGGTTGGGCTCGCCAAAGCGGTCGCGCACGTCCTGCTCGGTGGAGACATGTTCTTCCAGTTCCTTGATGCGCTGCTGGTCGCAGCCCGCCAAAAACACGGAAACGGCCAGCGCAGAGGCGGCGATTGCAAGCTTGGTGACGAAGGACATGGTCAGGTTCGGTAGAATCCAGGCACAAGAGGTAAATATACGCTATGTCTTTCTTCCGCCGCCCCGACTACCAATCCGACACCACCCAGTTCCTGCTCAAGCTCAAGGCCGACAAGCCCGAGCTCGAACAAGGCCAGCGCGAAGGCCGCGCCCTGCTCTGGGACAAGGATCTGGACCGACAGCAGCAAGCCGAGTACCAAACCGCACGTGTGGCGCAAAAGCCCTACGTGTACCAAACCAACCACGATTGATCGCCCTGCCCGCTGCCGGCCGCCTGGCCTCGTAGCGGCTTTCGATCCCGCATAGCCCCCGCGCATGGCAACACCCGGCAACCTGACCCAGGCTGAGGACGGCGCGCGCCCCGCCGCTGGGGCTGCCGCCATGCCCGAGGTGGTGGACCAGGTCGCGCTCGCGCGGCTCTACGGCGAGCCGCTGTTTGCGATGCCGACGGATCTGTACATCCCGCCCGATGCGCTCGAGGTGTTTCTGGAGGCTTTTGAAGGCCCGCTGGACTTGCTGCTCTACCTGATCCGCAAGCAGAACTTCAATATCCTCGACATCCCGATGCTGAGCGTCACGCGCCAGTACCTGAGCTATGTCGACGAGATCCGCAGCCGCAACCTGGAGCTGGCCGCTGAATACCTGCTGATGGCCGCGATGCTGATCGAGATCAAGTCGCGCATGCTGCTGCCGCCCAAAAAGCAGGCCGAGGGCGAAGAGGCCGAAGACCCGCGTGCCGAGCTGGTGCGCCGCCTGCTGGAGTACGAGCAGATGAAGCTGGCCGCCCAGGGCCTGGGTGCCGTGCCGCAGTACGGGCGCGACTTCATCAAGGCCCAGGTCTTTATCGAGCAGGCGCTGCAGCCGCGCTTTCCCGATGTGGAGATGTCCGAGCTGCAGGAGGCCTGGCGCGACATCCTCAAACGCGCCAAGCTGGTGCAGACCCACAAGATCACCCGCGAAGAGCTCTCGGTGCGCGAGTACATGAGCGCCATCCTCAAGCGCCTGCAAGGCCGGCGCTTTGTCGAGTTCGAGGACATCTTCGAGCCGGAAAAAGGCAGCACCGTGCTGGTCGTCACCTTTATCGCGCTGCTGGAGCTGGCCAAGGAAACGCTGATCGAGATCACCCAGGCCGAAGCCTTTGCGCCCATCTATGTGCGGCTGTCCTATACGCCCGTCTAGCTTGGCAGGATCGGACCGAGCCGCTGCCCAAGCCCCTTTTCACTGCCCTTTATTCCATCGGAGACACACCATGCCGCATCTCGTCATCGAATACACCAGCAACCTGGAGAACTTCCCCGAGGCCCATCTGCTCGATGCCCTCAACGCCGCCGTCATCGCCAGCGGCCAGGTGCAAAACGAGCAGGACCTCAAGAGCCGCACCGTGCGCACCGAGCAGTTCGTCATTGGCGCCGACCCCACCGCCCTGCGCGGCTTTGTGCATGCCGAGCTGCGCCTGCTGGCCGGCCGTACGCCCGAGGCCAAGCGTGACCTGTCCGACCGCATCGGCGCGGTGCTGCGCGAGTTCACGCCCCACCCCGAAGGCATGCTGGTGCAGCTGAGCGTGGACATTGTCGACATGGACCGGGGCGCGTACTACAAGGGTTCGCTGTAAAGCACAACGCTTGGCCGCGATGCGTTCGCGGCACCGTCAGGACAAAGGCCTGCCGTCTCTTGCGAGAGGGCAGGCCTTTTTCATGCAGCGGGCGGCACCAGAGGCCGCCGCCCACCCAGGGGTCAGTGCTCCAAAGTCGCCTGGCCCCTGCCGTCCTTCTCGATACGGATCTTGCGCATCACGCCATCGGTGGCCTCGGTGACGGCGAACTGCCAGCCATCAATCACCACCACATCGCCTTGCTGGGGCAGCGCACCGTTGAACTCGGTGAGCAGGCCGCCCAAGGTCGTGAAGGCATCGGCCGATGACACCAGCTCATTGGAGCCCAGCAGCTGCTGCACCATGTGCACATCGGCCGCGCCGCTGGCGATCCAGGTGTCGGCCTCGCCCTCCACCGCCTGGATCGTGAAGCTCTCGTCCTCGTCGGGGAACTCACCGGCAATCGCCTCGAGCACATCGACGGGCGTCACCACGCCGCTCATCACATGGTACTCATTGATCACGATGACCATATGGCCCTTGGACTGGCGCAGGTCGTTGATCAGCGCGATCACGCCAGCGCCCTCGGGCACCATCAGCGGCTTGCGGATGGTGGCGGGCTGAATGGCGCCATGCTGCATCAGGTCCATCAGCATGTCCTTGGCGCGCGCCACACCCTGGAGCTGGTCCACATGGCCCATGCATACCGGCAAGTGGCTGTGCGGGTTGTCGTTGAGCGAGCGCTGGATGGCCTCGGCATCGTCGCTCAGGTCCACCCAGTCCACATCCGAGACGGGCGTCATGATCGAGCGCACCTTGCGGTCGCCCAGCGACAGCACGCCGCTCACCATGATGCGCTCTTCCGGCGCAAAGGTCAGTTCGGCCTCGGCGGCGCTCGGATCATCTTGCGCATGCTCGGCCTGAGCGTTGCCGCTGCGGCCCGCCATCAAGGACAGCACCTTCATCGCCGTGCGCTCGCGCATCGGCACGCGCTGCTCATGGCGGATCGCGTTGCGCGAGGACACCTGGTTGAAGGTCTCGATCAGGATCGAGAAACCAATGGCGGCGTACAGATAGCCCTTGGGCACATGGAAGCCCAGGCCTTCGGCCACCAGGCTGAAGCCGATCATCAGCAGGAAGCTCAGGCAGAGGATGACGATGGTCGGGTGCGCATTGACAAAGCGGGTCAGCGGCTTGGAGGCAAACAGCATCACACCGATCGAGATGATGACGGCCGCCATCATCACGCCCAGGTTGTTGACCATGCCGACGGCCGTGATCACCGCATCGAGCGAGAAGACCGCATCGAGCACCACGATCTGCGCGACCACGGCCGAGAAGCTGGCGTAGACCGTGCTGTTCGACTTGCTCATGCTCACGCCTTCCATGCGCTCATGCAGCTCGGTCGTGGCCTTGAACAGCAGGAACAGTCCGCCCAGCAGCAAAATGAGGTCGCGCCCCGAAAAACTGAGCGGCCCGACGGAAAACAGCGGTTGTGTGAGCGTCACCAGCCAGGAGATGGCGGTCAGCAGCCCCAGGCGCATCACCAGGGCCAGCGACAGGCCGATGACACGTGCCCGGTCCCGCTGGTGTGGAGGCAACTTGTCGGCCAGGATCGCGATAAAGATGAGATTGTCGATGCCCAGAACGATTTCGAGCACCACCAAGGTGACGAGACCAATCCATATCTGCGGGTCGGAGAGCAGCTCGATCATGCGGCGCTCCCTTCAAGGGGCAGAGACACCGTCAGCGGTGTACTGGGGCTAGAACGAAAGGACAGCGACAGCGTGGTCGCGCAAGGGAGAGGCTCAGGGTCCGGGTTGTCGGGCATAAAATCCGAAGGGTTGCTAAACAGCCTCCATCCTAACGTGCAGCACAAAAACCCCTGGACTCTGGCCCATTCGTCACGGTAGCGGCATGCTGCACAAGCCCTCTATCTTGAACGCACAGCCCTTATGCCCTCTTCTTTGACCGATGAAGATTTGCTCGCGATGGAACATCGCTTGGCAGCCACGCAAGCAGCGCCATGGACTTCTTATGTTGAAGGTCGCGACCATACATGCGGTTCCGACTTTATCCAAACCGGTGAAGGTGCCGCCCGAGGCGAAGACATCGAACTGAGCGGCGCGACCGTTGCGGACCAGGATTTCATCGCCGCTGCGCGGCAAGACATGCCGCGCCTCTTGGCCGAGGTTCGAGCGCTGAGAAAACGGCTGGCGTCTTCCCGCCTGCAATAAGCCTATGGGCCGGCGTCAGGCTGCGGCCAGACCGGCACCGCACCCTTTACCTGTGCCGGAATCCAGCCGCGCAGGCTGTTGAGAAAAGCCCAGGCCTGCACACGCGGCACATCGCTCAACGTCACAACGCCTTCCACCACCTGACCCGCCTGCAGCGCCAGGCGGCGCCCCACACCGGGCAGCAGGCCGCAATGCAGCGCGGGGGTGATCCAGCGGCCATCGATCTGCATGGCGATATTGCCCCGGGTGGTCTCGGTGATCTCGCCGGCCTCGTTCCACAGCAGGGTGTCGAACACGCTGCTGTCCTGCGGCGCCCAGCGCTCGTAGTGCGCGCGGCGGCTGGTTTTGAAGCGAACAAACTCGCCATGGGCCTCGGCCAGCGGCGCGGGCGCCCATTGCAGCGCCACCTGCGCGGGCGATGGCGGGCAGGCAAAGGCCTCGGCCTGGAACCTGCCCTCCGCATCGAGCAGCAAGCGCAGCCGCCACAGGCCTTGCGGGTGGGATGCAGCCAGGCCGTCCAAAGCCGCTTGCGCGGCCGCCCCATCCCAGCGGTAGCCAAAATGCGCGGCCGCAGCGGCCATGCGCTCCAGGTGCAGCGCGGCATGGCGCAGCTGGCCACCGTCCAGCGCCAAGGTCTCGATCAGCCCAAAGGGCATGCTGGCCCGCTCCAGAAAGGCACGTTTGTGCATCCATTCGCGCCACTCACCGTCAGCCGTGGCATCGGCGGTGATGCCGCTGCCAATGCCGCATTGCAGCTGCCGGCCACGCAAGGCCACGGTGCGGATGGGGACGTTGAAGGTGGCGCGTATGCCCCCTGCGCCATCGGAGCGCACCACGCCCAGCGCGCCGCAGTACCAGCCGCGCGGCCCAAGTTCCAACTCGGCAATCGCCTGCATGGCCGCCCGCTTGGGCGCGCCGGTGACCGAGCCGCAGGGAAACAAGGCCTGCAGCACATCGGCCAGGCCCGTGCCCTGGGGCAGGCGGGCGCGCACGTCCGAGGTCATCTGCCAGACGGTGGGAAGGGCCTGCAGCGCAAACAGCTGGGGCACCTGCACACTGCCCAGCTCGGCGATGCGCGCCAGGTCATTGCGCAGCAGGTCGACCACCATCACGTTCTCGGCCCGCTCCTTGGCCGACGCGCGCAAGGCCTGGGCCTGGGCCTCGTCCTGCGCAGGGCTGCTGCCCCTTGCGGCCGTGCCCTTCATCGGACGGGTGAGGATGTCGCCGGCGCCAGCCACTGGCTGCTGCCAGTCAAAAAACAGCTCGGGCGATACCGACAGCAGCTGCTCCTCGCCCCGGTCGATATGCAGCGCATAGCCGCCGGGCTGGGCCTGCTGCAGCGCGGCAAACAGCGCGGCGCCATCTACGTTGCCGCCGCCAGGCAAGGCGCTGTGGCCTTGCAGCTGCTGGGTGTAGTTGATCTGGTAGTAAGCACCGCTGCGGATATCGGTATGGATGCGCGCCATCTGCGTATCGAACTGCGGGCGGGCGAGCGTGCTGCGCCACTGCACTTGCACGGCAGGCGTCTCTGCCTCAGGCAGCTGCGCGATGTCAGCAGCTGGCGCGTCCCATACCGCAAACCAGGCCAGGGGCTCGCCGCTGGGTGCTGCCTGTGTCGGCAAATAGGGGTTCAGCGCCGTGGCGGCCTCATAGCGCAGGCCTCCGACGCAGCAGGCGCCCGCGCGGGCGGCCTGCTCCACGGCATCCAGCAACGCCCGCAACGATGGCGCATCCTGCGCCTCCAGCACCCGGTCGGGACCCGTCAGGTTCAGGCGCAGGCGCTCCCGTTCGCCAGACAAAGGCTGGCCCATGTCGATGCGGGCAGAAAAGGGCTTGTGCGCTGTCATAGGGGCGCCAGCATAGCGGCCTGGCCTTGTCCTTGCAGCACAATAGCCATCTTGTCCGCTTCTCACGCCACACCCGTGCTCTCCGCCCCGCGCCGCGCCCAATGCCCCAACTGCCTGCGTCCGCAAAGCGCCTGCATCTGCGCGCTGGCGCAGCCGCTGCAGGCTGCCACCCAGGTGCTGATCCTGCAGCACCCGCTGGAGCTGCAAGAGGCCAAGGGCACCGCGCGCCTGCTGCAGCTGTGCCTGCCAGGCAGCCAGCTGGTGGTGGGCGAGGCCTTTGACCCTGGGCAGCTGCAGCAATGGCTGCATGGCCCCTGGCCGGGTGCCGAGGCAGCGCAGCAAACGCTGCTGCTCTACCCCCAGACGCCCGACCAGCCCGCCGCCTTGACGGCGCTGGCGGGCAGCGATACGCCAGTGGGCGTTCGGCGCCTGGTACTGATCGATGGCACCTGGCGCAAAAGCCGCAAGATGCTTTACGCCAACCCGCTGCTGGCCCAGCTGCCCCGCCTGGCGCTGACGGACACCGGCCCGGCCGGCTACCGCATCCGCAAGGCACCACGCGCGGGCCAATTGTCGACCCTGGAGGCCGCTGCGCTGGCGCTGCAGCAGCTGGAGGCCTGGCCCGATGGCGCACCACCGCTGCAGGCGCTGCAGCAGTCGTTTGACGGCCTGATCGCGCAGTACGAACGCCTGCGTGCGGCACACTGAGCAATTGGCGCCCTGGCGACAATGCGCCCGCCTGCGCGCCCGTGGGTGAGCGCGCACTCGGACATACTCCAGGCCAAGCATTTTTTCTATCCCTGACGGAGCCCTTGCATGAAGTTCTCGACCCTCACCCTGCTCAGCGCCGCGCTGTGCGCCGCCGGCCTGGCCCAGGCCGCTGCCCCCTCCGATGCCGCCGTGCAAAAAGCCAGCAGCGCCAGCCTGCGCGAATGGATCGAGGTGCTGGCGCTGCCCAATGACTCGAATGTGGCGGCCGATATCGAGAAGAATGCGCAGTGGTTCAAGGCGGCGCTGGACAAGCGCGGCTTCCAGACCCAGCTGCTGCCCAACCAGGGCAAGCCCATGGTGCTGGCCACCCTGCCGCCCGTGCCCGGCGCCACCAAGACCGTGCTGTTCTACGCCCATATGGATGGCCAGGCGGTGACGCCTGCCGAATGGCAGCAGGAGAGCCCCTGGAAGCCGGTGCTCAAGGAACGCCAGGCCGATGGCACCTGGAAAGAGATTGCGCTCGACCAGCTCTACGGCGCCCAGCCCAACCCCGAGTGGCGCGTGTTTGGCCGTTCCTCGTCCGATGACAAGGCCCCCATCATCATGCTGATGGCCGCCCTCGACGCGCTGCAGCAGCAGGGCCTGGCGCCCAGCACGAATATCAAGATCCTGCTCGACTCGGAAGAGGAAAAAGGCTCGCCATCGCTGGGCGGCGTCATCAACGCCAACCTGGATGCCTTGAAGGCCGATGCACTGCTGGTGCTCGATGGCCCCATGCATGCCAGCAACCGCCCCACCCTGGTGTTTGGCAACCGGGGCGTGGCCCAGGCCACCTTGACCATCTATGGCCCGAGCCAGGATCTGCACAGCGGCCACTACGGCAACTATGCCGCCAACCCCGCCTTCACGATGGCGCAGCTGCTCGCCTCGATGAAGGCGCCCGATGGCCGCGTGCTCGTCAAGGGCTACTACGACGGCATCAGTTTTGATGCCCCAACGCAGGCCGTGATGCAGGCCGTGCCCGATGACGAAGTCGCACTGCGCAAGCGCCTGGGCATTGCCCAGGCCGAGAAGGTGGGCAACAACTACCAGGAGTCGATGCAGTACCCCTCGCTCAATGTGCGCGGCCTGCAAAGCGCCGATGTAGGCGCCAAGGCCCGCACCGTGGTGCCCGCCCAGGCCATTGCCGAGCTGGACCTGCGCACGGTGCCCGAAACCCCACCCGAGCGCCTGCTGCAGCTGCTCAAGACCCATATTGAAGGCCAGGGCTTCACCCTGATTGACGGCGAGCCCAGCGCCGAGCAGCGCGCCCAGTACCCCAAGCTGGCGAGCCTGAAGATGGGCGGCGTATCGGCCTCGTCCAGCGCCGTGCGCACCGACCTGAACGCCCCCATTGGCGACTGGCTGCGCCAGGGCATGCAGCAGGCCTGGGGCCAGGCCCCTGTGCAGATTCGCATGATGGGCGGCACGGTGCCCACCGGTGCTGCGGTGCAGGCGCTCAAAGTCCCCTTTGTGATCGTGCCCATGGTGAACGCCGACAACAACCAGCACAGCAAGAACGAGAACATGCGCCTGGGCAACTACTTCGATGGCGTCAAGAGCCTGGCATCCATCCTGAGCCAGCCCTGGAAATAAGCCCCAAAAAGGCCCCCCAAACGCATGGGGGCCTGCCGTGCCGGGGCCTATCAGGCCCAACGCTGCTCAGCGCCGCGCTGGCACGCCGTCTTTCCACTGCGGCCAGTCCTTCACCACCGTGTCGACAAAGACACCGCCCACGGCCGCCACATTGGCCACCGTCTCGGCAAAGCCGCCTGCGGTCTCGCCGGGCTTGGGGTCCAGGTGGGCCTGGGTGGTTTCCTGCGGGTTGCCCTGGTCAAAATTGACCGAGCCGCGCAGGCTCAGAATCCGGTCCGTGCCATGGCTGCGCTTGAGCACCAGTGCAATGGCGGCGGCCTCCATCTCGGTGGCGACATAGTCGTCCGCACCGTAGAGCTTGGCGATGTACTGCGCCTCCTTGGACAGACCCGGGCCGTGGAAGAAGGTGTCGCCCGTCATATGCGTGCCCACATGCACGCTGGGCGCCTTGCGCGCGGCCGCATCGGGGTAGCGCATGCGGTAGCGCTGGGCTGCGTCGCTGTCTTGCAGCGGCACGGCGCGGCTCATCGCATAGGCGGCCTGGGTCAGGGCCGGGTTCAGCGCAAAGCGGCGGTAGTCCTCATAGCCCTTGCGCGGCATAAAGACGGGCGCACCCGCCTGGCCCTCTTCCGGCGCCCAGCGGTGGCCCAGGTCGTAGTCGACCAGCCAGCTGCCCCAGGTCACATCGCCAATGGTGCCGCGCGATGGCGGGGTGCCGGCCACGCCGCTGATCACATAGTAGGCCTGGTCAAAATTGAACTGCGGGTTCAGCACGATGGCCTGCATCGAGGCCGAGGCATTGACCTTGCCCATGCCCAGCACGCTGCCGCAAACGCCATCGGCATTGCAGAACACCGGCCCCAGCGCGCCGGGCACCTGGATCGGCCGGGCATCGCGGAAGTAGCGCTCATACCAGTGCTGGAACTCACCAGCCCGGTCGCCGGTGTTGGCACCGATCTCGAACATGGCCGCGACAAACACCTTGACCTGGACCGGTGGCGCGGCCTGGGCCACTCGGGGCGACTGGGGCGGCTGGTTGCCGGTGCTGGCGCAACCGGACAGCAGCGCCAGCAACAGGGCGCTGGCGCACAGCGGCCGGGCGAGAGAGCGAAGCGGGGCACGGGGCATGGGGTATTTCTCCTGGTCAGACCACCGGGATATCAGCGGCATATCAACGCGATCCGGCGTGCTGCGCATTGTAGGTCGGCAGCCCAGCTGCGGCCTGGCCCAGCGCTGTTACCAAGGCATCGACCTCGGGGACCGCTGCCCGGTGCAGCGGCAGCAGCACCTGGGTGCGGAACGGAATCGAAAAGGCCAGCGGCCGCTGCACCAGGCCCTGGCCCAGGCAGGCCTGCGCGGTGAAGGGGTTCACGATCGCCAGGCCCAGGCCGTTTTGCACCATCGCGCAGACCGCCACGGCGCTGTGCGTCTCCAGCAGCATCTGCCGGCCCACACCGGCATCGGCAAACACCTGGTCGATCTGGATGCGGTAGGGATCGCCCTCGGCCAGGCTGATAAAGGCCTGGCCGGCAAAGTCGGCGGGCTGCAGCTTCTTCTTGCGCGCCAGCGGGTGGCCCGCGGGCAGCACGGCCACCTCATCGACCGCCGGCAGCGCCACCGCGCGCGTGCCCGCCGGCGCCTCGCCCTGCTCGGTCAGCCCCAGGTCATAGCGCTGGGCCGCCATCCACTGCTGCAACAGCGGCGCCTCCTGGGTGGCGACGCTGACCGCCACCGGCCCCTGCGCCTGCTGCATGCGCGCCAGCGCCGCCGGCAGCAGCGCATGGCTGAGCGCGGGCATGCTCAGCACACTGATGCGCGCTGCCTGTGGGCGCGACAGTGCAACGGCCCGGTCAATCACCCGGTCCAAGCCCTGCCAGCTGCGCTGCACCTCTTCCCACAGCGCCAAAGCGCGCGCATTGGGTCGCAACCTGCCTTGCACCCGCTCAAACAGCGGGTAGCCCAGCAGCTGCTCCATGCGGGCCAGATCGCGGCTCACCGTCGGCTGGGAGCTGAACAGCAGTCCCGCCGCGCCGGTCACGCCCCCGGCCAGCATGACGGCGCGGAACACCTCGATATGGCGGTGCTGCAGCCGGGGCGCTGAGGGGTTGGGCTCCCGGGAGGGATCGGAAGCAGATGAGACGGGGGCTGGTGAACGGGGCATAGCTGGTAAGCGATACGAGATAGACATATCCATTATGAATGACATGCTGATAAATAAGCATTAGACCAAATACCCCAGCCCAGGCACACTGGCAGCCTGTTTCCTTTGATTCCCTGCCCCTGGCACACCGACTATGAGCAACCCCTTTTCCCCCGATCTGCTGTGGCAGCTGGCCGATGACTTCAACACGCCGCTGTGGGTCTATGACGCCGCCACCATCGGCCGGCGCATTGCCGAGCTGCAGGCATTTGATACGGTGCGCTTTGCCCAGAAGGCCTGCTCCAACATCCATGTGCTGCAGCTGATGCGGGCGCAAGGCGTCAAGGTCGATGCGGTCTCGCGCGGCGAAGTGCTGCGCGCGCTGGCAGCCGGCTACCAGGGCGGCTTTGGCGAGCCCTCCGACATCGTGTTCACCGCCGATGTGATGGACGAGGCCACCTTGGCCACCGTGGTCGAGCACCAGATCCCCGTCAATGCCGGCTCCATCGACATGCTGCACCAGCTGGGCCAGGCCTCGCCCGGCCATGCGGTCTGGCTGCGCATCAACCCCGGCTTTGGCCATGGCCACAGCAACAAGACCAATACCGGCGGCGAGCACAGCAAGCACGGCATCTGGCACAGCGACCTGACGATGGCACTGGCGGTGATCGCCGAGCGCGGCCTGCAGCTGGTGGGCCTGCATATGCACATCGGCTCGGGCGTGGACTACGGCCACCTGCAGGAAGTCTGCGGCGCCATGGTGCAGCTGGTCGAGCGCACCCACGCGGCCGGCCACCGCCTGCAGGCCATCTCGGCCGGCGGCGGCCTGTCCATCCCCTACAAGGACGGCGACGCGACCATCGACACCCAGCACTACTTTGGCCTCTGGGATGCCGCGCGCAAGCAGGCCGAGGCACTGGTGGGCCACCACCTGGGGCTGGAGTTGGAACCCGGCCGTTACCTGGTCGCCGAATCGGGCGTGCTGCTGGGGACGGTGCGCGCCACCAAGGATGCTGGCAGCAACCACTTTGTGCTGGTCGATACCGGCTTCAACGAGCTGATGCGTCCGTCGATGTACGGCAGCTACCACGGCATGCATGTGCAGCGCCGTGGCGCCGGCGTGCTGCCTGCGCAGGGCGAAGCTGTCGTCGCCGGTCCGCTCTGCGAATCGGGGGATGTCTTCACCCAGGGCGAGGCTGGCGTGGTGCTGCCCCGTCCGCTGGGCGATGCGCAGGTGGGCGATCTGCTGGTGATCCACGACACCGGTGCCTACGGTGCATCGATGTCCAGCAACTACAACAGCCGCCCGCTGGCGGCCGAGGTGCTGGTCGACAACGGCCAGGCCCGCCTTATCCGCCGCCGCCAGACGGTCGAAGAGCTGCTGGCGCTGGAGATCGGCCTCTGATCAGCGCAGGGCCGCGCGCCATGGCGCCATTGCCGCGTCCAGGCGCGGCGACTGCATGGCCCCGACATTGCAGCGTGACCAGCGCGAGGTCGCGCTGCTGTCCAGGCTGAACACCCGGCCCGGCGCCATCGTCACCTGCCGGGCCCGCAGTTGCTCGGCCAGTTGCGCGGAATCCTCGCAGCCGGGAAAGGCCGCCCACAGATACAGCGACTGCTCGCTGCGCGCAAACACCTCGCAGCCCTGGCGGTCCATCCATGCCAGCGCCTGCGCCGTTGCCTGGCCCAGACGCCCACGCAGGCGCACCAGGTGCCGCTCGTACTGGCCCTCGCGCAGCATCACATCGACCATGCGCTCGCAGTACTCCGAACCGCTCACATGGATAAGGCTGCGCAGATCGGCCAGGTCGCTGGCCAGATCGGGATGGCAGGCGATAAAGCCCACCCGCAGCGCCGCCGAGAACGACTTGGAAAAGCTGCCGATGTAGATCGTGCGCGCCAGCTGGTCCAGCACCGACAGCCGCGTGGCCGAGGTCGGTTTGAAATCGGCCAGCGGGTCGTTTTCGACGACCAGCATCTGCTGCTGGCCCGCCAGCTGCAAGATGCGCCAGGCCTTGGCGGCGCTCAGGTCCGAGCCCGTGGGGTTGTGCGCCAGGGATTGGGTAAAAAAGAGGCGCGGGCGCTCGGTCTGCAGCAAGTGCTCCAGCGCCTGCACATCCGGGCCATCGGCCTGGCGCGGCACGCCCAACACGCGCGCGCCAGCCAGCTGGAGCTTGCCAAACAGCAGGTAGTAGCCCGGGTCGTCCACCAGCACCGTCGTGCCCGGCGTCACCCAGTGGCGGATAACCAGGTCAAGTGCGTCATTGGCTCCCTGGGTCAGCAGCAGCTGCTGGGGCGTCACCTCCAGGCCAAACATGCCCAGCTTGCGCACCAGGCTGTCCCGCAACGGCGCATAGCCCATGCGGCTGCCGTAGCGGAACAGCGCGCCCAGCCCCGTGCGCACCACTTGGTGGTGGTAGCGGTCCAGCCGCATATCGGCCAGCCAATCCACCGGCGGAAAACCATCGCCCAGCGCCAGCGCATCGGGCTGGGTCTTGAGCTGCTCGCGCATCAGCCAGACCACATCCATCGCGCGCTGCAGCGGCGCGCTGTCCTCGGCCGCAGGCAGCGCTGCCACCGGGCGCTGGGCCAGCACATAAAAGCCTGAACCACGCCGCGCCTCGACCAGGCCGCGCGAGACCAGCAGCTCAAAGGCCGCCACCACGGTGTTCTTGGCATAGCCATGCAGCTGCGCCAAGGCGCGCAGCGACGGCAGCTTGTCACCCGCGCGCAGCACGCCATCGGCCATCTGCCGGCCCAGCATCGCGGCCAGGTTTTCTGCAATCGAGGCCTTGCGGCCAGAGGCGGGTGGCATGGATGTTCCTTGGGGAAAGCCAGGCCCCGATGCTGCAATGCAGCAGCACTGTCCCGGCAAACTGTACCTGTCTAGAAGGGTACAGTTTAGGTAGATTGGTGGCCTTCGTTTCGCATTCCTCAAAAAATCACCAGGAGACACCAATGGCCACCGATTCCCGTCTGCCACAGTTCCGCGCCCTCAGCCCCGCCCAGCGCTGGGATGTCATCGCCAAGGCCTGCCAGCTGAGCGACGAAGACCGCGCGCTGCTGACCCAGCCAGGGGCCCTGCCCACGCATGTGGCTGACGGCATGATCGAAAACGTGATCGGCACCTTTGAGCTGCCGATGGGCGTGGCCGGCAACTTCCAGGTCAATGGCCGCGATGTGCTGGTGCCGTTGGCGGTCGAGGAGCCCTCGATCATCGCGGCGGCCTCGTACATGGCCAAGCTGGCACGCGAGGACGGGGGTTTTCAGACCTCCAGCACCCAGCCGCTGATGCGCGCCCAGGTGCAGATTGTCGGCATCCAGGACCCCTATGGCGTGCGGTTGGCGCTGTACCAGGCGCGCGAACAGATCCTGGCGCTGGCCAACAGCCGCGACAAGGTGCTGATTGGCCTGGGCGGCGGCTGCAAGGACATCGAAGTGCATGTCTTCCCCGACTCGCCCCGAGGCCCCATGGTGGTCATGCACCTGATCGTCGATGTGCGCGATGCGATGGGCGCCAACACCGTCAACACCATGGCCGAATCGGTCTCGCCGCTGGTCGAGCAGATCACTGGCGGCGCGGTGCGGCTGCGCATTCTGTCCAACCTGGCCGATCTGCGCCTGGCCCGCGCCCGCGTGCGCCTGACGCCCCAGACGCTGAAGACCGCAGAGCGCAGTGGCGAGGAAATCATCGAGGGCGTGCTCGACGCCTACACCTTTGCCGCCATCGACCCCTACCGCGCAGCCACCCACAACAAGGGCATCATGAACGGCATCGACCCGGTCATCGTCGCCACCGGCAACGACTGGCGTGCGGTGGAGGCCGGCGCCCATGCCTATGCCAGCCGCAACGGGCGCTACACCTCGCTCACCACCTGGGAGAAAGATGGCAGCGGCGCGCTGGTCGGCACCATCGAGCTGCCGATGCCCGTGGGCCTGGTGGGCGGCGCGACCAAGACGCATCCGCTGGCGCGCCTGGCGCTGAAGATCATGGACGTGAAATCGGCCCAGGAGCTGGGCGAGATTGCCGCGGCCGTCGGCCTGGCGCAAAACCTGGGCGCGCTGCGGGCGCTGGCCACCGAAGGCATCCAGCGCGGCCACATGGCCTTGCATGCCCGCAATATCGCGTTGGTGGCCGGGGCCGTGGGTGCGGAGGTCGACCAGGTCGCCAAGCGCCTGGCCGCCGAGCACGATGTGCGCACCGACCGCGCGCTGGAAGTACTGGCCGAGCTGCGCGCGCGCTGAACCTGATCCAGCGGGGGCCCGCCGGTCACCAAGTTGACTGTGGCCGCCCCGCTGGCATGCCTGGCGCAAAGGGCTTGCGGTACGCTGGGAACCCTTGCTTATTTGTGCATATCGCCAGGAGATTTCCATGTCATCGCAAACAGCCCAGCCGGTCGTCGGCCTGATCGGGGTCGGCCTGATGGGCCACGGCATCGCCCGCAATGTCGCCGCCAAAGGCTTTCAACTCTATGTGCTGGAGCACCCCGGCAACCAGCCACTGACCGAGCTGCTGAGCCTGGGCACGCGCACCTGCCAAAGCCCGGCCGAGCTGGCCAGCCACTGCGATGTGGTCATCCTCTGCGTGACGGGCTCGCCCCAGGTCGAAGCGGTGCTGACCGGCGAGCAAGGCCTGCTGTCGGCGCTGCGCCCCGGCACCGTGGTGATCGATTGCTCGACGGCCGTGCCCGCATCGACCGTGCGCATGGCCCAGGCCGTGCAGGCTGCGAGCGGCAAGTTCATCGATGCGCCTATGACCAAGACCTCCAAGCAGGCGCATGACGGCCAGCTCAATTTGCTGGTCGGTGGTGATGCGGCCGTGCTGGCCCAGGTGCAACCAGTGCTGGCCACCTTCACCAGCCAGGTCACCCATGTGGGCGCACTGGGCGACGGCCACCGCATGAAGCTGCTGCACAACTTTGTCTCCGTGGGCCAGATGAGCCTGCTGGCCGAGGCCACGGCCTGCGCGCGCAAGCAGGGCATGGACATGCAGGCCTTCCACAGCGTGCTGGCAGCTGGCGGCGGCGCAGGTGTGGCGCTGGACCGTCTGCAGTCCTATATCCTGGCCGATGACCCCTCGGGCATCGCGTTCTCGATCTCCAACGCCGCCAAGGATTTGAGCTACTACGCCACGATGGCCCATGATGCGCAGGCGCCCAGCCTGATTGCCGATGCGGCTGCGACCACCTTGCAGGACCAGGTCCAGGCCCGGCATGGCGATGCCATGCTGCCGGCCTTGATCGGCTTGCTGGCCAAGTCCTGATTATTCAGCGCGGGGCTCGCGTCCCATCAGCGCCTGCACCACATCGGGGGCGGACAGGCTGCCGTCGAGCAAGGCCACGACGGCGGCCGTGATCGGCATCTCCACGCCCAGCTTCTGGGCGCGCTGCAGCACCGTGCGGGCGCTGTAGACGCCTTCGGCCACATGGCCGAGTGACTGCACCGCCTGCTCCAGGCTCTGGCCCTGCGCCAGCAAGAGGCCGATCTTGCGGTTGCGCGACAGGTCGCCGGTCGCCGTCAGCACCAGATCGCCCAGGCCCGACAAGCCCATAAAGGTATCGGTCTGCGCGCCCAGCGCCACGCCCAGGCGCGTCATCTCGGCCAGGCCGCGTGTTACCAGCGCCGCGCGGGCATTCAGCCCCAGGTGCAGGCCATCGCAGAGGCCCGTGGCAATGGCCAGCACGTTCTTGACGGCGCCACCCACCTCCACCCCGCTGATGTCCTCATTGGCATAAACGCGCAGGTTGTCGCCATGGAAGGCCGCCACCAGCGCATCGCGCACATCGCCATGGCGGCTGGCGGCCACCAAGGCGGTGGGCTGGTGCTGGGCCACTTCCTGCGCAAAGCTCGGGCCGCTCAGCACGCCGGCATGCAGCGCCGGCGCCACCTGGGCGCAGACCTCGTTGCCCAGCAGCCCATGGCTGCCGGCAGCGGCATCGGCCGGCACGGCTTCAAAACCCTTGCTGAGCCAGGCCACCGGCACCTGGCAGTCGCGCAGCATGGTGAGGCCACTGCGCAGCGCCGCCATCGGCGTGCCCAGCACGATCAACTCAGCCTGGGCCACCAGGGGCTGCAGATCGCCGCTCGTCACCTCCAAGGCATCGGGCAAGCGGATGCCTGGCAAATAGCGCTGGTTCTCACGGCTGGTTTGCAGCTGGCCCGCCTGCTGCGCATCGCGCGCCCACAGCTGCACGTGGTGGCGTGCGGCAGCATGCATGGCCAAAGCCGTTCCCCAGGCACCGGCGCCAATCACCAAGATCTTCATAGCCACAACCCCTTCTCACATCAACTCAAACGGTGGCGCTGCCTGCAGCTGCTTGCCCAGCAGATACAACAAAGGCCTTGCAACCGAGACTGCAAGGCCCTTGCGTTGGCAGCAAGCGATTACTGGGCCAGTGCGGCACCTGCGCCAGCGCCATTGGCCTGGGCTTGTTGCTGTTCGTACATGGCCTGGAAGTTGATTTCCGCCAGGTGCACGGGCGGGAAGCCGGCGCGGGTCACGATGTCTGCCACGTTGCCGCGCAGGTAAGGGTAGACGATCTGTGGGCAAGCCACGCCGATCACGGCACCCATCTGGTCGTCAGGGATGCCACGGATCTCGAAAATACCGGCTTGCTTGGCTTCCACCAGGAACACGGTCTTGTCTTCGATCTTGGTCTGCACGGTGGCGGTCACCGCCACTTCGAAAATGCCATCGGCCACCGGGGTGGCTTCCACGCCCAGCTGGATGTCCACGCTAGGCTGGGTTTGCTCCAGCAAGATGGCTGGCGAGTTGGGCTGCTCCAGCGATGCGTCCTTCAGGTACACGCGTTGAATTTGGAACACGGGATTTTCTTGATCCGCCATGGTTGTCTGTCTTTCGCTAGAAAAAGGAATGGAGTGCAGCTGCGATGCCGCCCGGTGTGCGCGCCCCTCGCATGCAGCCTGCCATTATGCAATGGCAAAGTGTCAGCAAGGAAAAGCCCGGGCGCCCGCTGGCCTTCAGGGGAAAGCGCGCGGCTCAGGCTTGGAGCAAGGGGGTCAGCTCACCGCGCTGGTCCAGCGCAATCAGGTCATCGCAGCCGCCGACATGGGTTGCACCAATGAAGATCTGCGGCACGGTGCGGCGGCCGGTGGTCTCCATCATCACCGCGCGCTGGGCCGGATCGGTGTCGATGCGGATTTCTTCAATCTGCTCCACGCCTTTGGCTTTGAGCACTTGCTTGGCGCGAATGCAGTAGGGGCAGACGGCGGTGGTATACATCTTTACAGCTTGCATCGGAGTGTCCTGCGGCGGCGGCCTGCACGAGGCCGCCGCTCTGTAGTGGGTGTCTAAAGCCAGTATCTGGGGCCGTAAACCCCAAAAATCAAGCCTTCTTGAGCGGCATGCTGGCGGCGCGCCAGCCCTTCATGCCACCGGCCAGGGCCTGCACATTGGTGTAGCCCAGCTTCTTGGCCACGGCCACGGCACGCTGCGAGCGCTGGCCCTGTGCGCACACAAGGATCAGCGGCAAGGCCTTGTTCTTGACGACGGAGGGCAGCTGTGCTTCGAGCTGGTCCAGCGGCACATTCTTGGCATTGGCGATATGGCCGGCGCTGAATTCCTGCGCGTCCGACACATCCACCACCACGGCTTTTTCGCGGTTGATCAGTGCCACGGCGTTGGCGGGGCTGAGCGTGCCGCCGCCCATGTTCTTCATGGCGGGCATCATCAGCATCGCGCCCGAGCCCAGTACCAGCACGATCAGATACCAGTTGTCGATCAGAAAGTTCACACAAGTCCCTTGTCAAAAAATGCTCAAACAGCCGCACATTCTAAAAGGGCCACCATGCCGCTGCGCGGCAAAAGCCTTTAGCAGCATCCCCAACGCGCACCAGGCGCCGCCTGGCAAGCTCTGCAAGCGCCCTGGGATTTAAGCCTGCCTCTACAATCGGCGCCATTGTGAATGCGGCGGGCTGCCCCGGGCCCCAAGCGCCTCCCGCCAGCGACACGCACCGATTTTTGACTATCGCACGAGGATTGCATGTACAAGCTTGTCCTGATTCGCCATGGTGAATCGACCTGGAACCTGGAAAATCGCTTCACCGGCTGGACCGATGTGGACCTGACCGACACCGGCGTGGCGCAAGCCAAGCAGGCGGGCCAGTTGCTCAAAGCCGAGGGCTATGACTTCGATGTGGCCTATACCAGCGTGCTCAAGCGCGCCATCCGCACCCTGTGGCACACCTTGGACGAGATGGACCGCACCTGGTTGCCGGTGCAAAAGTGCTGGCAGCTCAACGAGCGCCACTATGGCGCGCTGCAAGGCCTGAACAAGGCCGAAACCGCCAAGAAGTTTGGCGATGAGCAGGTGCTGGTCTGGCGCCGCAGCTATGACACGCCGCCACCGGCGCTGGAATCCGGCGACCCACGCTGCGAGAAGACCGACCGCCGCTATGCCGGCGCTGCCGACCAGGTGCCGCTGACCGAATGCCTCAAGGACACGGTCGAGCGCGTCGTGCCCTTCTGGAACGAAGCGATCGCCCCAGCCATCCAGCGCGGCGAGCGTGTGGTGATTGCCGCCCACGGCAACTCGATCCGCGCGCTGATCAAGTACCTCGATGGCGTCTCCGACAGCGACATCGTGAACCTGAACATCCCCAACGGCATCCCGCTGGTCTATGAGCTGGACGCCAACCTGAAGCCACTGCGCCACTACTACCTGGGTGACGCCGAAGCCGCTGCCAAGGCTGCTGCGGCCGTTGCCTCGCAAGGCAAGGCCTAAAACCACGGGCTGCCCGCCACCCACGGGCGGCCATGCAAGCCCTAACGGGAACTACTGCCTGCGCCCGGAGTCCGAGCCAGGCAGCCCCGGGCTATAGACAAGGCAGGGGGCGCCTCGCCAGCCTGGCAAAAGCCAGCGCCATTCGGCCAGAGCTGGCGCCCGCCCGGACCGGAAGGCGGAGCGAAACGATCGCTGTCAGCCGCCGCCGCATGCCAGCGCCAGTGGGCGGCTACCGAAAGTAAATACTTGTCTTATCACCCGAAAACGGCTGCTGCGCTGCACCAGTGCAGGCGCTTGGGTGTATATTGGCACGCTATAGAAAGTTGTGAGCATATGGGCCAAAAATTGAAGATTGCCGGTTGGGTTTCACTGGGCGTGGTCGCCGGCGCGCTCACCACTGTGTCTTTGCAGACGGTCGCAAGGGGCGTGATGTCCCCCATGCCGCTGGAAGAAATCCAACAGCTGTCGGCCGTATTCGGCCTGATCAAGACCGACTATGTCGAGCCGGCCGATGACAAAAAGCTGATCACCGACGCCATCTCCGGCATGGTCTCCGGGCTCGATCCCCACTCGCAGTACTTCGACAAGAAGTCCTTCCGCGAGTTTCAGGAAGGCACCAGCGGCAAGTTCGTCGGTGTCGGCATCGAGATCACCCAGGAAGACGGCCTGATCCGCATCGTCTCGCCCATCGAAGGCTCACCCGCTGACCTGGCCGGCCTCAAGACCAATGACCTGATCACCAAGATCGATGACACGGCGGTCAAGGGCCTGTCGCTCAACGATGCCGTCAAGCGCATGCGCGGCGAGCCCAACACCAAGGTGGTGCTGACGATTCTGCGCAAGGACGAGAGCCGCAGCTTCCCCGTCACGATCACCCGTACCGAGATCAAGACCCAGTCCGTCAAGGCCAAGATGGTCGAGCCGGGCTACGGCTGGGTGCGCGTCTCGCAGTTCCAGGAACGCACCGTCGACGACTTTGTGCGCAAGGTCGATGACCTGTACAAGCAGGACCCGAACCTGAAGGGCCTGGTGCTGGATCTGCGCAATGACCCCGGTGGCCTCCTGGATGCGGCCGTCGCCATCTCGGCCGCGTTCCTGCAGCCGAATGTGACCGTGGTGACCACCGACGGCCAACTGGCCGAGAGCAAGGCGATCTTCCGCGCCTCGCCCGAGTTCTACGCGCGCCGCGGCAGCGATCCGATCAAGTCGCTGCCCGCTGCCATCAAGAACATTCCGCTGGTGGTGCTGGTCAACGAAGGCTCGGCATCGGCCTCCGAGATCGTCTCGGGCGCACTGCAGGACCACAAGCGCGCCACCATCATGGGCGCCCAGACCTTTGGCAAGGGCTCAGTGCAGACCGTGCGCCCCCTGGGTCCGGACACCGGCATCAAGCTGACCACGGCGCGCTACTACACGCCAAGCGGCAAGTCGATCCAGGCCAAGGGCATCGTGCCCGACATCATGGTCGACGAATCGGCCGAAGGCGATCTGTTCGCTGCGCTGCGCACCCGCGAAGCGGATCTGGAAAAGCACCTCTCCAGCGGCCAAGGCCCCGAAGTCAAGGACGAAGCCCGCGAGAAAGCCCGTGAAGCGGCGCTCAAGCGCCTGGACGAAGAGAGCAAGAAGCCCGCCTCCGAGCGCCGTCCGCCCGAGTTCGGCTCGGACAAGGACTTCCAGCTGCAGCAGGCCTTGCACCAGCTCAAGGGCGAGCCCGTACAGGTCAGCCAGACCAAGACCGAGCGCCCTGCCGAGAAAAAGGACGAGGAAAAGACCAGCACGAGCGACAAGCCCGCAGAGTCGACCACGGACGACACCAAGCTGCCGCCCGCGACAGAGCCCAAGAAGTAAAGCCCCAGCATCCAGCCTTTTCGAGGCTGCGTCACAAGGCCGCAAGCAGAGTTCCTGCTGCGGCCTTTGTTTTTTTCCGACAATAGGCCCATGAACGACGAGCAACTATTGCGCTACTCCCGCCATATCTTTCTGGACGAGATCGGCATCGAAGGCCAGGAGGCCATCCTCGCCGCCCATGCGGTGGTGATTGGCGCAGGCGGCCTGGGCAGCCCGGCTGCGATGTACCTGGCCTCGGCCGGCGTGGGCCACATCACCCTGGTCGATGACGATACGGTGGACCTGACCAATCTGCAGCGCCAGATTGCCCATACGACCGAGCGCGTGGGCCAGGCCAAGGTCAGCTCCTGTGCGGCCAGCCTGCAGGCGATCAATCCGCATGTACAGGTTCATACCGTGCAGGAACGCGTCGATGCCAAGCGGCTGCAGGCGCTGGTGGCCGATGCCACGGTGGTGCTGGACTGCACCGACAACTACCGCACGCGCCAGGCCATCAATGCCGCCTGCGTGGCGCTGGCCAAGCCCTTGGTGAGCGGCGCGGCCATCCGCTTTGATGGCCAGATCAGCGTGTTTGACCGGCGCCGTGAAGGCGCTGCCTGCTATGCCTGCCTGTTCTCACCCGAGGAACAGTTCGAGGAAGCGAGCTGCTCGACCATGGGGGTATTTGCCCCCTTGGTGGGCATCATCGGTACGATGCAGGCTGCAGAGGCGCTCAAACTCATTGCCGGCATTGGCCGCAGCCTCGACGGCCGGCTGATGATGCTCGAGCTCAAGGACATGGAATGGAGCACGATGCGGATCAGCCGCAACCCCCAGTGCCCCGTCTGCGGCCAGCAACACGCTTGATACAGAGGCGCTCAAGCTCATTGCCGGCATTGGCCGCAGCCTCGACGGCTGGCTGATGATGCTCAAGCTCAAGGACATGGAATGGAGCACGATGCGGATCAGCCGCAACCCCCGGTGCCCCGTCTGCGGCCAGCAACACGCTTGATACAGAGGCGCTCAAGCTCATTGCCGGCATTGGCCGCAGCCTCGTCGGCTGGCTGATGATGCTCAAGCTCACGGACATGGAATGGAGCACGACCGGCCAGCAACACTCTTGATTTAGCGCATTGTTATTTGTTTTTTATATAGAATAATAGATAAAAAATACGCCTACGAGGTCTTGTCCTACTTACGCCATCCTTTCAGACCGATGGCGTGCGCATGGCTTGTTGCTATCATTGTTACGGTAAGACACACCCGTGTAGCCGTATATGCATCGCCGTTTGAAAACTTATCTGGTTGAAGACAACAAGACCATCCGCGACAACCTGATAGCCACGTTGGAAGACCTGGCCCAGGTGGAAACCGTGGGGCATGCCAGCACCGAATCTGACGCTACCAGCTGGCTCAGCAATCCTTCGACGGACTGGGATCTGGCGGTGGTCGACATCTTCCTGCTCGAAGGCAGCGGCCTGGGCGTGCTGGAAAAGCTCCAGGAGCGTGCGCCGCACCAGCATCTGGTCATTCTCAGCAACTATGCCACGCCCAGCATGCGCGAGCGCTGCGCCCAACTGGGCGCCAACCGGGTGTTCGACAAGTCCGAAGACATCGACGCGCTGATCGACTACTGCGTGGAGCGCACATCACAGCTGCAGTGAGCGCCCCCATGTTGCCCCGCAGGCAACTACAAAAAAGCGGCCCGGGTAGGCCGCTGGTTTTGCAGAGGTTCGCGCGCTCAGTCAATCAAGCCATTTTTCAGCGCGTAGTAGGTCAGGTCGCTGTTCGATGCCAGGCCCATCTTCTCCATCAAACGCGTGCGGTAGGTGCTCACGGTCTTGACGCTGAGCGACAGCTGGTCAGCGATATTGCCGGCCGTCTCGCCCTTGGCCAGCTTCAGGAACACCTGAAATTCGCGCTCCGAGAGCTGCTCGTGCGGCGGTGCGTCTTCCTTGCGGTGCAGCTGCTGGGCCAGCAGATCGGCAACGGCCGGCGTCAGGTAGCGCTTGCCCAGCGAGATGGTGCGCAGCGCCTCGACAATCTCGGACGGGTCGCATTCCTTGTTCAGGTAGCCGCTGGCGCCCTGGCGGATCAGGTTGATCGCGTAATGGGCCTCGGGGTAGCCGCTCAGGATCAGAATGCCCATATCGGGCGCCTTGGCGCGCAGCATGGCCAGCGCATCGATGCCGCTCTGGCCGGGCATGGACAGGTCCATGATCAGCACGTCGATCTCTTCCTTGCGCACCAGGTCAATGGCTTCACGGCCGTTGGCCGCCTCCCCCACGACGCGCAGGTCGACATGCTCGGCCAGAAATTGCTTGAGGCCCGAGCGCACAATCGCGTGGTCATCGACGATACCAACTTTAATCATATATCCCCTCATGCAGCGCAAACTGCAGCACCGGCCCAATGCAGGCGCTGCCCGAAGTTTGCTCTATTATCACTCGCATAAACCAAATACCATCAAAAAAGGAAGCTCCATGCGTTGGTCTCGCTTGCGCAAATGGGCCATCAGTTTGCCAGCCGCCTTTTTGGCCGCTGCCGTGCTGATCGGCATCAACGAAGCTGGTTACTACCGCTCGCACGATTCGCTGCAGAACCTCACGGTCACCTACCAGACCCGCACCACCTTGGACAAGCTGATGCAGCAGGTCGTGGATGCGGAAACCCATGCGCGCGGCTATCTGCTGAGCGGCGAGGACAGCAATCTGTCGGCCTACCAGCAGGCCTGCACCAACGTCAACAACGCCGTCGATGAGCTGCGTGCCATCTACAGCGTCTTCCCCGAAGACCTGCAGACCTCGTCGATGCTCGGCCGTGAAGTGGCCAAGCGCCTGAGCCAGATGGACACCAGCATTGCACTGCGCCGCCAGGGCCTCGATGAGGCCTGGCGTTTCCTCGTCAAAAGCCCGGAAGCCAAGGCCACGATGGAGAACATGCGCAGGCTCAGCAACGAGCTGGTGATCCACAGCAACGAGCGGCGCATGCACAACGAGGCCGAGATTCTCAAGTCCCTGACCCTCGCGCGCCTGGGCATTGCCATCGTCAGCATCGTGGGCCTGCTCGCGTTCTATCTCTACCTGCGCCAGTCCAACCGCCTCACTGGCCTGATGCTGCGCGAGCAGCGCATGCTGGAGGACGAGCGCGACCAACTCGAAAAGCAGGTGCGCCAGCGCACCGCCACCTTGGGCGAGCTGGCCACCCACTTGCAGCAGGTGCGCGAAGACGAACGCGCCCACCTGGCGCGCGAATTGCACGACGAGCTGGGCGCCTTGCTGACGACGGCCAAGCTCGATGTGGCGCGCCTCAAATCCAAGATCGACATGGCAGCGCCCGATGTGCAAGAGCGCATCAAGCACCTGATCGAGACGCTCAACAGCGGCATCGCGCTCAAGCGCCGCATCATCGAAAACCTGCGCCCCTCGTCGCTGTCCAACCTGGGCCTGACGGCCTCGCTGGAGATCCTGGCCAAGGAGTTTTCCGAAAGCAGCAATGTGGCCGTCGAGCTGAGTCTGGAGCAGATCAATGTGCCCGAGGCGATGCAGCTGAGCATCTACCGCCTGATCCAGGAGTCGCTCACCAATATCGGCAAGTACGCGCAGGCGCGCAATGTGCTCATCAGCCTGCAAAGCCACCCCAAGCATGTGTTCGTGCAGGTGCGCGATGACGGCGTCGGCTTCAACCCCAGCCAGGCCCATCCGAACTCGCACGGCCTGGCCGGCATGCGCCACCGCATTGAGGCGAGCGGCGGGCGGCTGCACATCGCCTCTGCGCCGCAGCAAGGCACCACCATCTCGGCCAATCTGCCGCAGAACTAAGGGGGCGCAGGCTGCGCTCTGCAGCCTCTCTGCCCACCCCTCCCCTCCCGCACAGCAGCACCCCAGGCAGCGCCGCAAAACTTCGCGCGCTGCGCTTGCTGCGCGCCTGTCAAACAGCGCCTCAGCCCCTGCGCATCAGCGCATCGCGGGAGCTGTCCTACACCTGTTCTTCGCACCTACTGGCAAGGCTGCATGCGGGCAGCGGCCAGAATGCAGTCATTGCTCGCACCTTCTTGCACAGCAAACAACATGAGGAGAAAAATATGCTGCATTACGCTGTTGTCTTCCTGGTCATCGCACTGATTGCGGCCGTCTTCGGCTTCGGTGGTATCGCGGCCAGTGCGGTCGGCATTGCCAAGATCCTGTTTGTGATTTTTATCGTGCTGGCTGTCGCATCGTTCCTGATGGGATTGTTGAAGAAGTAGCACTTTGACAACCCTTGAACCTGTGCTCACCACACGATACATTTATCTGGTACGCGCAGGTCAACGTACACTGCAAGATCTTCATTGAACATCATAGAAAGAGGCTATTTCATGGATACCGAAAAAATTGCCAAGGACGCTGTGGACAAAGTGGAAGACACCGCCAACGACGTGCTCGATGGCGCTGAAAAGGCGGTGGGCCACACGCGCCGTGCCGTGAAGTCCGCGGCCAACAAGGCCGAGCGTGCCATCGATGAATACGGCCATGAAAAGAACCATTCCATCGATCACATTGCCTCCCGTGCACAGGACTGGGCTGAGCGTGGCATTGGCCTGGCGGCAGACTCCTCGCACCGTGCCCGTGAGCAGTTCTACCGTGCCCAGGAGCGTGCCAACGAGTACGTCTCCGACCAACCGGGCAAGTCGATGGCCATCGCTATGGCAGCAGGTGCCGCCTTGGCAACCCTGGTCATCATGGCAACCCGCCGTCGCGACTGATTTTCAAGCATCTATCGGCATACAACGGATAAGTGCGGTGCAGATGCCGATCGATTTTCAAGCACCCTAACAACACTTTGCGAGGAAACAAAAATGAAACTCTCCCGTACTATCGCTATCGCTGCTTTTGCTGGTGCAACCCTGGTGATGGCCACTGGCTGCTCCGTGGCTCGCAAGCAAGAAACCGTGGGTGAATACATCGATGGCTCCGCTGTGACCACCGCTGTCAAGGCCAAGCTGGCTGAAGACAAGGACACCTCGGCCAGCTCCATCAATGTCAAGACCATGGACGGCGGCATTGTTCAGCTGTCCGGTTTTGCCAAGTCGCAAATGGAAAAGGACCGTGCCGGTCAGATCGCTCGCGGCGTCAAGGGCGTGACCGAAGTGCGCAACAGCCTGATCGTCAAGCAATAAGCTGCGCGAGCCTGGCTCACCAAAAACCAGCTGGTGCACGCCAGCTGGTTTTTTTCGTCCCTGAAAGCAGCCATCGTCCGACCTGGGAGCCATGGTCAATTGCCCAGCGATGCGTTAAGCTTGATCGATGCGTCTTTTCCACTGCGACCAATGCGGTCACCTGGTTTTTTTTGAGAGCGTGCACTGCGTCAATTGCGGCGCCACGCTCGCCTACCTGCCCGACTGCGACGACGTCGGGGCCATGGCAGCAGTGAAGGCGGACGGCACAGCACCTGCGGCCGGCGAGCCAGCCCCCTTGTGGCAACGCATTCCCTCCAAGGCGACCTACAGCAGCCAGCGCTACCGCATGTGCGCCAACCGCGACCAGTACCAGGCCTGCAATTTTGCGATTCCGGCCGGCGAGTCCAACCGCCTTTGCAGCTCCTGCCGCCAGACGCTGGTGCTGCCCGATCTCTCGGTCGCGGGCAACACCTTGCGCTGGCAAAAGCTGGAGAGCGCCAAGCGGCGCCTCTACGTCACGTTGGCGCGCCTGGGGCTGCACCCCGATCAGCCGAGCTGGACGCCCCACTACCAGTTTCTCGCCGATGTGCCCGACCAGCCGGTGATCACCGGCCATGCCGATGGGCTCATCACTATCAACATCGCAGAGGCCGACGATGACGAGCGTGTGCGCCGCCGCGTGGCCCTGCACGAGCCCTACCGCACCTTGCTGGGCCATCTGCGCCATGAGTCGGGCCATTTCTTCTGGGACAAGCTGGTGCGCGATGGCGGCGAGCTCGACAGCTTTCGCCAGCTCTTTGGCGATGAGCGCCAAAGCTATGCGCAGGCGCTGCAGGACTACTATGCCAACCCGCCGGGTTACTCGCAGTGGAGTGCGCAATTCGTCAGCGCCTATGCGAGCGCACACCCCTGGGAAGACTGGGCCGAATCCTGGGCCCACTACCTGCATATGGTCGACATGCTGGAAACTGCAGCCAGCTACCAAACCGATCTGACCATGGCCGAAGGCCGCCCCTCGGTCACCATCAGCGACCCCTTTGTCCGGCCGCCTCCGCGCTTTGAAGACATGGTCGCGCAGTGGGTGCCGGTGACCTTGCTGCTCAACAGCCTCAATCGCAGCTTGGGCCAGCAGGATGCCTACCCATTTGCGCTATCGGCCGGGGCGCTGCAAAAGCTGCGCTATGTACACGACATTGTGCGGCGGCCCCACCCGCTCGAGAGTGGCCGCCCACCGGTGATGCACCAGCACTGAGCGGCTGCGCGCCGCATCAGGCCTCTTCGGCCCGGCGCTGCGCAACCTTGCGCTGCAGCTCCTGCGCGACATAGGGCGAGACAAACTTGTCGACCTCGCCGCTGAGCATCGCGATCTCGCGCACAAAGGTGCTGCTGATGAACTGGTAGCGGGTGCTGGGCGTCAGGAAAACCGCTTCGACATCGGGCATCAGCGAGCGGTTCATGCCAGCGAGCTGGAACTCGTAGTCAAAGTCGGTGACTGCGCGCAGGCCGCGCACAATCGCATTGCCGCCTTGCGCGACGACAAAATCACGCAGCAGGCCCGAATAGCTCTCGACCCGCACGCTGGGGTAGTGCTTGACCGCTTCGCGCGCCATGTCCATGCGCTCCTTGAGCGAGAACATGGTCTTTTTGTGGTGGCCTTCGGCCACGGCCACAATCACATTGCCAAACAGCTGGTAAGCCCTGCGCACCACGTCTTCGTGGCCCAGGGTCATGGGATCAAAGGTGCCTGGGTAGATGGCCAGTGTCATGTCTGTCTCCTGCAAAGCATCATCGTTGGGCCAGTCTCCTGGCGCATTGCAGCGCAGCATAAACCATTTCTGCCACCACCCCGCCAGCGGGCAGGCATTCCCGTTCAGTCGGCTGCGGCCTCAGCCTTCTTGAGCAAATGCGCATGCACGGCGCCCGCCTTCAGGTAGCGGTGGCGCACCAGGCCCAGCTCGGCCAGGGCCTCGTCGCTCCAGGCTTCGGGGGCTTCGAGGTAGATAAAACCCTGCGCCGTCACCGCCGCCTGCGCCGCCTTGAGCGCCGGCACAAACAGCTGGCCGGAGAATGGTGGATCGAGAAAGACCAGGTCCCAGTGCGCGGTGTAGGCCTGCAGCGCAGCCAGCGCATCGCCCCGGCTCACCTCCACCTGCGTGGCACCCAGCTTCTGCGCCAGCTGCTTGATCTGCGCAGCCAGCTGCACATCGGACTCGACCATGCGCACCTGGGTTGCGTTGCGCGATGCGGCCTCCAGCCCCAGCGCACCGGTACCGGCAAAGGCATCCAGGCAGCGCCAGCCGGCCAGGTCCTGGCCCAGCCAGTTGAACAAGGTCTCGCGCACCCGGTCGGGCGTGGGCCGCAGATCGGGGCGGGTCAGCACCGCCAGCTTGGTGCGGCGCCACTGGCCGCCAATGATGCGGATCTCGCCGGCAGCGGACGCTGCCACGCGGGCGGCATTGCCGGTGTTGCCGGTCGTGCCGCGCTTGCGGGCGGGCGCCGCGTCAGGCACGGCCTCGGCCGCAGCGGCTGCTTGTTGCACCAGGGCGCGCAACGCGCCCTCGCTTTTGATGGCACTGCGTCCCATTATGGTTTTGCTCCCAAGACCACGGTCACTTGCTTGTCGGGCTGCACCATGCGCGCCATGGCCTTGCGCACATCGTCGGCGCTGAGGGCTTCGACCCGGTCCGTCCAGTGATCCAGGTAGTCCAGCGGCAGGCCATTCCAGGCGATATTGGTCACATTGCCCAAGAGTTTGGCGTTGCTGTCCACGCGCAGCGCAAAGCCGCCAATCAGGTTGTCCTTGGCATCGCGCAGCTCCTCGGCGGTGGGGCCCTTGGCGATGAAATCGCTCAACACCTCGCGCGTCACCTTGAGCGCCTCGGCTGCCTGGTCAGGCCGGGTCTGCAAACCGATCTGGAACGCGCCCGCATCCAGCCCCGGGTTGAACGACGAGTACACGCCATACACCAGGCCGCGCTTTTCACGCACCTCTTCCATCAGGCGCGACGCGAATCCGCCGCCGCCCAGAATATGGTTGCCCACCAGCACGGCCAGAAAATCCGGATCGGCGCGGCGGATGCCGGGCTGGCCCAGCAGCACCTGGGCCTGGGCCGAGTCAAACGCGATCTGGATGTCATCGGCCTTGGCCAGCGGCTGCACGGCCGGCACCTCGGAGGGCGCCGCGCACTGCGCCTTGGGCGTGGCCGGCACCTGGGCCAGCAGGCGCTTGACCAGTGCATCGGCCTGGGCCTTGTCCAGCGCGCCCACCAGCGTCACCTTGGCGCGGCAGGCATCGACCGAGCGCGCCAGGTACTGCTGCATCAGCGCCGGGCTGATCCGGGCCAGGGTTTCTTCCGTGGCACGCTGCCCGTAAGGGTGGCTGCCAAACACGGCCTGGTTGAAGGCGCGGCCCGCCACCACCGCTGGGCGCGTATTGCCCTCCTTGATCGCGGCATTCCAGCGCTCGCGCTCGCGTTGCCAGACGGCATCGTCATAGCTGGGCTGGGCCATCTGGCGCGCCGCCAGGTCAGCGGCGCGGCCCAGCAGGCTGCTATCGGTCAGCGAGCGCAACGAGAAGGTCAGCGCATCGCTGCTGGCACCAGCACCAAAGCTGGCACCCAGATCGGCCCAGGCTTCGCCAACGGCGTTTTCGTCCAGCGCAGGCGCAGTACCCTGGGCCTTGACGCCCTTGGACGCCATCATGGCCGCCGCACTGGCCAGGCCTGCCTGGTCCGCCGGGTCGCGCCGGCTGCCGGCATCAAAGTTCAGTTGCACATCCACCATCGGGATCGTGGGGCTGTTGACCAGCCAGACCTGGGCGCCGCTGTCCTGGGTCCAATGCTCGATGGGCAGCAAGGCCCAGGCCGAATGGGAGGCCAGCAAGGCGGCTGCGCCGCCGACCAGTGTTTTGCAAAAAGAGGTTCGCATGGGTATCTCTGCTAGCCAGGGCCCGCTGCCATTTGCGGCAGGCCCTGGTAAAAACAATCGTTGGCGGGTGCGCCAAGCAGCGCATCCGCCGCGAGGTGGTGCTCAGTGCACCGCCCCGTCCTTGGTCGCGGCACCGCTGCGCTTTTGCGCGGCGCGGTCGGCATCGGTCAGCGGCTGGGGCACCAGGGTCGCCACCGTCATCTGGTCATCGCCAAAATAGCGCGCAGCCACCGACTGCACCTGCGCGGCCGTCACCGTTTTCATCAGCGCCAGCAGCTTGTCGTTGGCATCGAGCGGCAAGCCCAGCACCCAGTTGGAGCCCAGGTCATTGGCCTGGCCAAAGACCGAGTCACGCTCATAGACGGTAGAGGCCTGCCACTGCGTGCGCACCCGCTCCAGTTCGGCCTCGCCCACGCCTTCCTTGGCCACGCGGGCCACTTCGGCACGCAAGGCCGCCTCGACCTCCTTGGCGGTCTTGCCTTGCGAGGGCACACCGCCCAGCAGGAAGGTCGATGGCCCCCGGTTGACCACGCTGGCACCGCTGAAGGTGGCATCGGCCACGCGGCCGGGGCCCTGGGTCAGCTGGCGGTCCAGGCGCGCGCCGTCATAGCCACTGAGCACAGAGCCCAGCATCAACAGCGCCATCGCATCCTTGTCGCTGTCCTTGGGCTCGACCAGGTTGCGCAGGTCGGGCACCTTGAAGCTCATCACCACATAGGCCTGCTCGGCAGGCGCCTTGTAGTCGAGCCGGCGCTCGCCCTTTTGCAGCGGCTCGGGCCGGGGCTTGCGCTCGGGCAAGGCGCGCGCTGGAATGCTGCCGTAGTATTTCTCGGCCAGCTCGCGCACCTTGTCCACATCCACATCGCCAGCGACCACCACCACGGCGTTCTCCGGCACATACCAGGCCTTGTGGAAGGCACGGGCGTCATCGGGGTGCATGGAGTCGAGGTCGCCCATCCAGCCAATCACCGGGCGGTGGTAGGGCGAGGCCTGCCAGGTCGCGGCATTGAGCTGCTCCATCAGGCTGGCGCGCGGGTTGTCATCGGTGCGCATGCGCCGCTCTTCCTTGATGACCTCGATCTCTTTCTTGAACTCGCTGTCGGGCCACTGGTTGTTGGCAAAGCGGTCCGACTCCAGGCGCATCACCTCTTCGAGCTTGCCCGAAGGAATCTGCTGGTAGTAGCCGGTGTAGTCGCGGTTGGTAAAGGCATTGTCCTGACCGCCGAGCGCTGCGACCTTGCGCGAGAAATCGCCGGGCGCCACAGTGGCCGTACCCTTGAACATCATGTGCTCGAGCGCATGGGCCAGGCCCGAGCGGCCGTCGACCTCGTCCATCGAGCCCACGCGCACCCAGACCATGTGCACCGCCGTGGGCGCGCGCTTGTCAGGCTGTACGATCAGGCCCATGCCATTGGACAGTTGGAACTGCTGGGCACCAGCAGAATTGGAGGCGATGGCAGTGGTGGGCACAGGCGATGCAGCCCAGGCTGGAGAAGCCCCAGCGCCCAGGGAGGCCATCAAGGCCAGCAAAATGGTGGAACGTTTCATAAAATAGGCTGATTCTACGTAGCGCACAATGTTCAGTTTTTTCAAGAAAAAATCTCCCGCTGCCGACGCAGCCCTCAGCCCTTCCGCCGCCGAGCCAGCGCCTGCGCCCGCTCCAGCGGCTGATGTCCCGCCGCCCGCACCCCAGGTGCCCAGCGCGCCGGTGACCCCGATCCCCCCTGTGGCCGCAGAGCCCGCCAAGACGGGCTGGCTGCGTGGCCTGGGCATGGGTGGCAAGGCCGCAGCCCCGGCGCCCACGGCTGCAGAAACGGTCACGAAAAACCCAGTTACACAAGCCCCGCAGGCGCCGGTAGCTCCTATCACTATAGCACCCGAGCCCGCAGGCAGCCGCGACAGCTGGATGAACCGCTTGAAGAGCGGTTTGCGCAAAACCGGCTCCAGCATTGCGACGGTCTTCACCGGCACCAAGATCGACGAGCAGCTCTACGAAGAGCTCGAAGAGGCGCTCTTGATGGCCGATACCGGCGTCAAGGCAACCCAGCATCTGCTCGATGACCTCAAGCAGCGCGTCAAGGACAGCAAGACCACCGACCCCGCCGCTGTCAAGGACCTGCTGGCCAGCGCGCTCGCCGATCTGCTCGCGCCACTGGAGAAACCGCTGGTCATTGGCGAGCACAGCCCCACCGTCATCATGGTGGCCGGTGTCAATGGCGCTGGCAAGACCACCTCGATCGGCAAGCTGACCAAGCACCTGGCCGATGCCGGCCAGAGCGTGCTGCTGGCGGCGGCCGACACCTTCCGCGCTGCGGCGCGCGAGCAGCTGGGCGTCTGGGCCACCCGCAACACGGTCGAGATCATCAGCCAGGAAGGCGGCGACCCGGCGGCCGTCAGCTTTGATGCGGTGACCGCCGGCAAGGCCCGGGGCAAGGACGTCGTGCTGGTGGATACCGCCGGGCGCCTGCCGACCCAGCTGCACCTGATGGAAGAGCTCAAGAAGATCAAGCGCGTCGTCACCAAGGCCGATGGCAGCGCGCCGCACGAGGTGCTGCTGGTGATCGATGGCAACACCGGCCAGAACGCGCTCAACCAGGTGCGTGCCTTTGACGATGCGCTGCAGCTGACGGGCCTCATCGTCACCAAGCTCGACGGCACGGCCAAGGGCGGCGTGCTGGCGGCCATCGCGCAGGAGCGCCCGATCCCCGTGTACTTCATAGGTGTGGGTGAAAAGGTCGAGGACCTGGAGACCTTCAGCGCCAAGGAGTTTGCCCAGGCGCTGCTGGCCTGAACGCCCAGCAGCCCCGTCGCAGTTTCAAGCCCTGCCCTCTGGCGCAGGGCTTTTTTTGCGCCCGAGTCATTGTAGTTTCATGCAATCTTGTTATTTTTTGCACTTCCTGGTGAAAACATGCATTCACCACATCGGCCTTGACGGCAGGAGGTTTCATGAAAATAGCAAGCTTGCGGCAGCTGTGTGCCGCCGGGCTCTGGGCAGTCAGCGGACTGGCCCTGGCCCAAACGGTGGTCTTTAGCGAGAACTTTGATGCGGCGGGCGCAGACGCACCTGCCGGCCTGGGCACGACAGGCCCGGCCGGCTGGACGCTGCGCCTGGAGAACGCCGAGACGGTGGCCACCAGTGGCCGCTCCAGCGCCGCCAAACTGCCCTGGCTGGGCTGGAAGTTTGTCACGCCCGCTTACTGGACCGCCCAGGTCTCGGGCGGGGAGCGCGCCAAGCTGACCAAGGCCAGCGGCAAGATCGCGGTGGCCGAATCCGACGGCCTGCGGCCCAACAGCGGTCTGTTCTTCAACACCGTGATGGAAAGCCCCAGCATTGCGGTGCTGGGCGGCGGCAGCTACGCGCTGGGCTTTCTCAACCATTTCCAGATGGGTAGTACCAAGAAGGAAAGCATCAAGGTCGAGGCCGTGTTTGATGACAGCTCCGTGCAGACCCTGCTGCATGAGACCAGTGCCTCGCGCCTGAACCAGACCGAGAGCCTGGCCTTCAGTGCCCCGGCCGGCGCCAAAAAAGTCAGCCTGCGCTTTAGCTACCTGAACACCGACAACAACTGGTACTGGGGCCTCGATGACGTGGTGCTGACGCAAACCAGCAGCGAGCCACCCAAGCCCTTTGACCCCGCCAAGCTGCCCAGCACCGCCAATGCACCGGCGCTGACCGTGGGCCCGACCTTGCAAAACCCCGGCCCCGACCACATGGCCGTGATGCTGGAGACCAGCGAGTCGGCCCCCACCATCTGGTGGCGCCTGGCTGGCAGCACGGGGCCTTACACCTTGGCGCCCGCCATCAACCCAGTGGGTGACTTTGCCGACAGCAGCATCTTCTTTGCCGATATCGCCGGCCTGCAATCGAACACGCTCTATGAGTATGCCGTGGTCACCGGCACCAGCGCAGCGCCCAAGCTGGCCGGCCCCTTCCAGTTCAAGACCTGGCCACGCGAGAGCGATGGCGTTGCCAGCGCCAAGTTCGCCGTGGTCTCGGACACCCAGGATGGCCTGGCCAACCGCCTCAAGAACATCACCCAGGGCGTGATCAACAACGACTGCGCGGGCTCTGCTGCCCAGTGCGCGCAAAGCCTGGCCGGCTTCATGGTGCCCGGCGACCTGGTTGGATCGGGCGGCACGCGCAGCAACTGGAAAGACCAGTTCTTCGGCCCGCTCGCCGCCATCACGGCCTATGTGCCGCTGATCCCCTCGCCCGGCAACCATGAGTACTTTGGCGGCGAGCAGGCCAGCGCCGGCAGCGAGAAAAGCTGGGCCAAGACCTACCGCAAGTACTTCAACCGCATGCCCGCCAATGGCTCGGAAAAACACCCGCTGCACTGGTACCAGCTGGACTATCTGGGCATGCGCATTGTCGGCAGCGACTTCAACCCCGCCTCGGCCATGCACAACACCGGTGGCTGGACCGGCTATGACAACGGCCGGGGCCTGTTCCGCGCCGACTACATGCAAGAGCACCTGAACTGGTTTACCGGCCTGATGGCCCAGACCCGTGTGGACAAGAAGCCCTATATGGTGCTGCTCAACCACCACCCTTGCCTGAGCGAGAAATGGCGCCAGGGCGAGGTGATGGCCACCTGCGACTTCATCTCCCAGATGGAAGACTATGGCCGCACGACCGGCGCCATCACCGCCAACTTGAACGGCCATGTGCACTTCTATGAGCGCGGCAATTCGATGAACAGCCGCCACCTCTGGCTGAATGTGGCCTCGGGCAGCGGCACACTGGAAGGCGCCAAGCAAGACGACGACAGCGACCTGGACGTCATCGCCAACACCAAGCTCAGCTTTGGCTACGGCACCTTGGAAGCCAGCTTTGGCAGCGCCACCCCCGCCCTGACCTGGAAGCGCTACGACCTGAGCGGCTCCAACACCAGCAGCACGCCCGACGACAGCATCGCCATCACCAGCCAGGCCTGGTCCCTCAAGCCGGAACTGGTCCAGGCCCAGCTCGGCCAGGTCGACCCTGCCAGCCTGAAGCTCGCCTACCGCACAGGCGCAGGCCCGGCGCTCTATGAAGCGCAATGGCAGGTCTCCAAGGACCCGCAGTTTGCCGCCGGCCAACCGGTCTACGACGTCTGGGGCAACGACACCCGCAGCGAGAACTGGACCTACCTGAACGGTGTGCGCGTCAACACACAAAAGGATGCCGATATTGCGACCTTGCCGCTGGGCCAGCTGCTGGCCAACCCCAAGCGCGTCTACCCGAATGTGGATGCGGGCACGGCACGCGGCAAGCTGACCAGCGCCATCATTGCCGGCGGCAACAGCCTGCGTGACCGCTGGAGCTGCGGCTACAAGTGGGATGAGGATGGTGACAGCGGCGCTGAGCGCCAGGGCGGCCGCCAGTGCTATGCGCAGCTGGCCAAGGCCGATGGCAGCAAGGGCTCGGCCTGGGACCCTTTCCAGGGCCAGGCCCCGCAGGTGCTGCAGCTGGGCCAGGATGAGCGCTGGTACTGGCGTGTGCGGGTGCGCGACACCCACCTGAACTGGTCCGACTGGAGTGCCACCGGCTCCTTCGAGCTGGGCAACCCTGCGCCTGAGCCCGAGCCACCCCTGCAAGACCTGATCGACACCCAGCTGCCCACGCCCGGCGGCAACCTGCCCGCCATGGGCCTGAACATCCAGGCCGCCACCCGCTGCGACCAGTCCAACGCCAGCGTCAGCGCCGTGCCTGCGGGCCTGCTGCCCGCCGGCCTGAAAGCCGCCACCGGTCTGCTGTCCTTCACACTCTCGGGCTGCGACCATGAAGGCTTCAGCGCCCAGGTCCGCCTGGAGCTGCCCGCCGACCTGCCCGCCAACAGCCGCGTCATGAAGGTGCACACCGCAGCAGACGGCAAGCGCCAGGTCAGCGAAATCGCCGGCGCCAGCATGGCCGGCGGCGTGGTGCGCTACACCGTGACCGACGGCGGCCCGCTCGACGAAGACGGCCTGGTGAACGGCGCCATCGTCGATCCGGTGCTGGTCGCCGTGCCTGCCGATGTGGTGGTGCCGCCATCGCAAGCGGCAACGCCCGTACCCACCAACCAGCCGCTGGCCCTGCTGCTGGTGTCGATGCTGCTGATGGCAGGCGCTGCGCTCGCGCGTCGTCAACGCTGATTGGCAGCCTCCGGGCCCTCTGCAACACCTTCTGCCATTGGGCATGGGTCTTGCAGGGGGCCTTTTTATTACATACGGCCGTCAAGGCCGTTACTGCAAAATAGCGCAGGCCGCGCTGCCGGCCTGCCCTTGAAGGAAACGCATCCATGCTGCAAGAAGACCGCTTTGTCCGCATCCAGTCGCTGCTCGCCTCGATCGACCGGCTCAGCACCGACCGACTCATCCAGGACATGCAGGTCTCCCGCGAAACGGTACGCCAGGATTTGCTGGCGCTCGAATCCATGGGCCTGGTGCGGCGCGTGCACGGCGGCGTCGCCCGCGTCACACAGGACGAGCCCCCTTTTGTGCAACGCCAGGCGCTGCGCGTGGCCGAGAAGCGCGCCATCGCCAAGGCAGCGGTCAAACGCCTGCAACCGGGCCAGATGGTGTTTATCGATGCCGGTACCACCACAGCCATCCTGGCCGAAGAGCTCAGCCTGATCAGCCGCCTGGTCGTGGTCACCAACTCCATCACCGTCGCCCTCAAGCTCGCTGGCACCCAGGCGCCCGCTGGCACGGTCAACCGCATGCGCGTGGTGCTGCTGGGCGGCGATACCAACCCCGAGATCCCCTGCACCTATGGCGAGGTCACCCTCAACGAGATCCGCCGCTACCGCGCCGATGTCACCCTACTCTCGCCGGTGGGCATCAGCGCCGAGGATGGCGTGACCTTTGGCAACGAGCATGAGGCCAGCCTGGCCAGCGCCATGGCCGAGCAGTCTTCGTCCATGCTGGTGCTGGCCGACTACAGCAAGATAGGGCTGCGCAGCCGCTACGCCGTCGCCTGCCCACCCGCCCAGCAGACCCTGATCACCAATGCCCACCCCGCCAACACCGAGGCCTTGGCAGCGCTCGGCGCCCAGGGCGTGGCTGTGCTGCCCGTCTGATCGGGCTGACCAGATGCCGTAGCCCTTCACACCTGCAGCGCAGCGCCCACTTCCGCCGCGACCCAAGCCGCATAGGCGGGGCTGGCCGCGCTCTCACCCCATAGCCACTGCGGCAGCGCATAGGGGTGCAGCGGCAGCAGCAAACGCTGCAAGGCCGGCAGGCTGGGGGGCGTGGTCTTCCAGGTAATGCGCCATTCATCGGTCTGCTGCAACTGACCGTCCCACCAGTAGTGCGAATGGATTTTCTCGACCTGGGCGCAGGCCGCCAAGCGGGCCTGCACGCCCGCCTGGGCCAGCGCTTGGGCCGCCGTTTCACTGTCCACCGTTGTGCTCGCCCATGCCACCAGGTAGTGGCCGGCGGGGCCGGGGTTCATGGCCAAGGGATGCATCATTCAACTCCATGATTCTTATCAAACACGCTGCAGTTCAAAGGCTGCTCTACAGCGTAAAAACACTGAGAATATATCCAGATTTTTTAGTTCCCTGCACGGAACTTATCCACAGACTTCCCACTCCAACTGCCCTGAAAGCGGAAAGAGGTGTCAGACAGCGCCCTGCCAGCCGCTATGGCCACGATAAAGAAATGTGAATAGCATCAAAATCAGGAGCAAGCTATTCTTTATCGGCGCCAATCCCCGCCATTCTTAGTTGAAACTTAAACCCGAGATTACTGCACCGCAGCATGGGAACTCCCACAGCATCAAGGGACTCCTACCGGTGTTACTATGTATCGCATAGACGAAAGGACTTCTAGCGTGACAACTCATTCTGGAGCCGCCACCATTTCTACCGCATTGGCTCCTGCAAACCCATGGTCGTTGGTACCCCCCCTGGGCAATCTGGACGCGTACATCACTGCGGTCAACCGCATCCCGATGCTCACCCCCGAGGAAGAGCTGGGCTATGCGAAAAAACTCAAGGAAAACGGTGATGTCGAGGCCGCTGGCCGCCTGGTGCTCTCGCACCTGCGCCTGGTGGTATCCATTGCCCGCCAGTACATGGGCTACGGCCTGCCGCATGGCGATCTGATCCAGGAAGGCAACGTCGGCCTGATGAAGGCTGTCAAGCGCTTTGACCCGGACCAGGGCGTGCGCCTGGTCAGCTACGCCATGCACTGGATCAAGGCCGAGATCCACGAATACATCCTGAAGAACTGGCGCATGGTCAAGGTGGCCACCACCAAGAGCCAGCGCAAGCTGTTCTTCAACCTGCGCTCGATGAAGCAGGGCTTCAAGGCCGAAGCCGGCATGGAAGACGGTGCGATGCACCGCGAAACCCTGTCCGAGAGTGAAATTGACGCGATGGCCGCGCATTTGAACGTCAAGCGCGAAGATGTGATCGAGATGGAAACCCGCTTGTCGGGCGGCGATGTGCTGCTCGATCCGAGCCCCTCCGATGACGGCGAGCAGGCCTATGGCCCGATCGCTTATCTGGCCGATGCATCGCACGAGCCCACCGCGATGATCGAATCGCGTCAGCGCGACTACCTGGCCACCGATGGCATTCAGGAAGCGCTGGCCACCCTGGACGAGCGCAGCCGCCACATTGTGGAAGAGCGCTGGCTCAAGGTGAACGACGATGGCTCGGGCGGCATGACCTTGCATGATCTGGCTGCGGTGTACGGCGTCAGCGCCGAGCGGATTCGCCAGATCGAATCGGCTGCCATGAAGAAAATGCGCAAGGCCTTGGCCGAGTACGCTTAAGCCGTATTGCAACGATCTGCTATCGCAGCACACACCCGCATCGCAATTGGCGATAATCAAAGCGCACATGCCTTCTGGCCTGTGCGCTTTTTTATGGCCCGTATGAGCCCGGCGGACGTACAGACGGATAAACCTCCACCCATGCGGGCAGCCATGCGAATCTGGAGCTTTTATGCATTTTTCCCTGTCCCGCCGCTGCCTGGTGGCAGCCACCTTGGCCACCCTCGCCAGCACCGGCGCCCTGGCTGCAGACAACTGGCCGAGCAAACCCCTGCACCTGATCGTGGGCTTTCCGGCGGGATCCTCACCTGACCTGACCGCCCGCGCGTTGGCCGAGCCGCTGGAAAAGGCCCTGGGCCAGCCGATCATCGTCGAGAACAAGGTCGGGGCCGGCGGCAACATCGCCGCCGAGTACGTGGCGCGCGCGACCGATGGCTACACCTTCAGCGTGATGATCAACGGCAATATGACGATTGCCAGGCTGCTCAACCCCGCGATCCGCTACGACCCGCTGACCGATCTGCAGCCCGTCGGCCTGATTGGCGTGGCCCCGCTGGTACTGGTGGCGCCGGCCAAGGCGCCTGAGGGCAAGGCCTTCTTCGAAGCCGCCACCCAGGCGGGCAGCAGCTGGAGCTATGGCTCGCCCGGCGTGGGCACCATCGGCCACCTGGGCATGGAGCTGCTCAAGAGCCGCGCCAAGATCAAGCCCGAGCACATCCCCTACCCTGGCTACCCGCAGGTGTTCAATGGCATCCAGGGCGGCGATCTGCAGCTCTCGATGCTGCCACCCGCACTGGCGATGAACCAGATCCAGGCCGGCAAGCTGCGCGGCATTGGTGTGACTTCGGCCGCCCGCAGCCCGCTGGCCCCGGGCCTGCCCAGCCTCAAGGAGCTGGGCATTGCCAACTACGACATGGAAATCTGGAACGCCGTGGCCGCCCCCAAGGCCATGCCCAAGGCCCATGTCGACAAGCTCGCCGCCGCCGTCGGCGAGATCGTGCGCAGCCCCGAGATGCGCCAAAAGCTCGCCCTGCAGGGCTGGCAGGCCGTGGGCAGCTCGCCCGAAGGTCTAAAGAACCGCATTGATGCCGATGTGAAGGCGCTGGGCGCCATCATCAAAGAGCAGAACATCCGCGCGCAATGACGGCCGCCCAAGTCTTCACCGATCTCAGCGCCTGGCAGGTCATGGCCTGGGGCCTCGTGTTCTTCAGCGCGCTGTACCTGATCGGGGGACTTGGCATGACGGCGCTCAGCGGCTTTTTGCAAAAGCGCGGCATCGGCCGGGTGCTCGATACCCGGCCGCTCAAGCCCGACCAGCTGCGGCGCGAGTGGCGCCAGTCTTTTCATTCCATCCTCGTGTTTGGCCTGGGCATGGTCGTGCCCTGGGGCTTTGTGCAGCTGGGCTGGGCGCATTTCGCCGTGGCGCCCAGCGGCTGGCAGATCGCCCTCGAGATCTGGGTACTGCTGATCTGGAACGACGTGCATTTTTGGATCAACCACCGCCTGCTGCACACGCGCTGGTTCAAGCGCTTCCATGGCGACCACCACCGCTCGGTCGTCGTCACGCCCTGGTCGACCTACAGCTTCCACCCCATCGAGGCGATGATGCTGGGCAATGTGATCCTGCTGCCGATGGTGCTGCATGACTTTGCCTTCTGGTCGCTGGCCTCGGTGCCGGTGTTCAGCATCTTCCTGAACGCCGTGGGCCATGCCAATTACGATTTTTTCCCGCGCGTAGGGCCCCGCCACCCGCTGGCCGCCAGCCGCCGCCACCACCTGCACCATGCCCGGCCGGCCGGCAACTACGGCTTTGCACTGGCCTTTATGGACCGCCTGATGCGCAGCGAAGCAGACCCGCTGCCCCCGCGCCCTCCACGCCCGGCCCCAGGCCGTCCCACTGCTTGACCCGGTTGGCATGACCCGCGACGACAGCCCGCCCCTGCCCGCCACCGCCTCCCGCACACTGCCCCGGCTGCGCCACTGGCGTGACTGGCAATCACTGCTCTACATGCTGGCCCTGCCGCTGATCGCCGCCTGGCAGTGGCAGCATGGCCTGGTCTGGTGGCTCTACCTGGTCGAGCTGTTTCTGACCTTGGGTATCGGCGTCATCCACCACAACCACACCCATCTGCGCATGTGGACGGGGCCCCGAAGCCGCTGGGCCAACCGCGCCACCGACTATGCGCTGACCCTGCTGCAGGGCCACCCCACCTTTGTGTTCTGGCCCGCCCATGTGGCCAACCACCACCGCTACAAGCATGGCGAGCAGGATATCGCCCGCACCTACCGTTTTGGCGGTGACAGCAACCACCTCTGGGGCTACCTGCTCCACCCGCTGCAGGCGGCCTGGGTGCTGTACCCGCTGTTCATCCGCTGGCTGGCGGGGCTGCGCCTGCGCCAGCCCGGCGCCTTTCGCTACTGCATGGGCCAGTACGCGCTGTGGCTGGGCAGCTGGGCGGCGCTGCTGGCGCTGGACTGGAAGAAAGCGCTGGTCTTTGTCATCCTGCCCCAGCTCCATGGCCTGCACTGGCTGCTGGCCACCAACTACCTGCAACACGCCCATGCCGATGGCCGCAAGCCCCCAAAGTCCAAAAACGATACCGACGGTGGCATGCTGAACTACGCGCGCAATTTTGAAGGCTGGGTCAACCCGCTGCTCTTTAATATTGGCCTGCACACCGCCCACCATGAATGTCCGCATGCCCACTGGTCCGCGCTGACCCGCTTGCATGCCGATGAATACCGACACCGGGTCCACCCGGTGCTCAATGAGGCAGGCCTGCTGCCGTATATGGCACGGGTCTTTGTTGGAGGGATGGTTTGCCGATCGGCCCGCAGCCGGTCGCTGATGCCGCCTATGGAGAAAAAGTAGTCATCTATGCCAGTCGCTTATTCGCAGGTCTATATCGAATCCGCCGGTCACTTCATGCCCGGCGCCCCCATCGCCAACGACGGCATGGATGCCTATGTCGCGCCGCTCAACCGGCTGTCCGAACGCATCAAGCGCCGCATCCTCGCGGAAAACGGTATCCAGCAGCGCCACTACGCGATTGCGCCCGATGGCAGCACCAGCTACAGCAATGCGCAAATGGCCAAGGGCGCCATCGAGGCGGCCCTGGCGCAGGCCGCACGGCCGCTGGCCGATATCGGCTTTCTGGCCAGCGGTTCATCGGGCGGCGACGCGCTGATGCCCGGCTTTGCCAGCATGATCCAGGGCGAGATGGCCGCCCCGCCGATGGAACTGCTCAGCGTCCATGGCGTCTGCGCAGCCAGCGTGGGCGCACTGCAAAGCGCAGCGCTGGCGGTGGAGCACGGCACGCACGGCCATGCGCTGGCGGTGGCCAGCGAGATGCCCTCGCGCCTTTTCAAGCGCTCGCGCTACGCGGGCCAGGACTACAACACCGATTTTGATGCGCATTTTTTGCGCTGGATGCTGAGCGATGGCGCCGGCGCCGTGCTGCTGGGCCAGGGCACCGCCCTGCCCCAGCGCCCCGACCTGCGCCTCAAACTGCGCTGGACCCACCAGCGCAGCTTTGCCGGCGACTACCCGGTGTGCATGCAGCTGGGCCTGACGCATGACCGCCAGCGCAGCCACCTCGATTTCCCCTCCTGGGCCGAAGCCGAGGCCGCGGGCGCACTGTCCCTGCGCCAGGACATTCGCCTGCTGCCGCACCTCTTTGATGTCTGCATCCACGAGTACGCCCGCATCGCCCACCAGGGCTGGCTGCCCGAGCGCGGCATTGACCACTTTCTCTGCCACTACTCGTCCGAGAAATTCATCCCCGTTGTCGATGAGCTGCTGAACAAGGCGCAGCTGTCGATCCCGCGCGAACGCTGGTGGAGCAACCTGGCCTGGCGCGGCAATACCGGCGCGGCCTCCATTTTTGTGATGATCGCCGAGTACCTGCAGACCCAGCATGAGCGCTTGAAGCCCGGCGACACGATGCTGTGCTTTGTGCCCGAGTCCGGCCGCTTTACCGCCGGCTATATGCTGCTGGAGGTGGAGCGCAGCACGCCTGCCGGCACGTCTGCCACCAGCGCCAGCACCCCGGCCCAGCGCGCGCCACAGCACGCAGCCGCTGCAGAAAGCGCGCTGATCGCCCCGCCCCATGACCCGGCCGCCGCCCCAGCGGGCCTGGCGCCCCTGCTGACCGAGCTGGCCAGCATCTGGCACGACTACCGCTCCCAGGTCTGGCGCACGCCGCTGGTGCACCGCATCCACAGCGGCCAGATCCAGCAGGCCGACTATGTGCGCTGGATGAGCCAGTGGGTGCCCCAGGTGCGCGAAGGCAGCCTGTGGATGCGCGAAGGCGCCGCCTCGCTCACAGGGGCCTATGCCGAGCTGGCTGCGCTGATGGGCGTGCATGCCAGCGAGGAGCAGAACGACTTCAAGATCCTGCACCAGGACTACCTGAACGCTGGCGGCACGCAAACCGACATCCAGCAGCTGCGCCGCAACCCCGGCGGCGAGGCGCTCAACAGCTACCTGCACAGCCTGGCGGCCACCCCCAACCCGATTGGCCTCCTGGGCGCCATCTACATCATCGAAGGCACGGGCCAGCGCATCGTCCCCAGCCTGCTGCCACTGCTGCGCCAGCACCTGGCGCTGGGCCCGGAGTGCTTCCGTTTTCTGGAGTACCACGGCGCCAATGACGAAGACCACCTGGAGCGCTGGCTGCTGGCCGTGCAGATGGTGATGGCGCTGGATGAAAGCGGCACCGCCGCAGCAGCGATTGCCGCCACCGCACGCCATACCGCCGCGCTCTACCTGATGCAGTTCCGGCATATTCTGGATGCCACGGCCACGGAGCGCGCACGATGACCGATTTCCGCGACATTCCCCACGACGAGCGCGACCCCAATCCCTGGCTCGCGCTCTACCTGGACGACAGCACGCCGCTGCCCGACCATGTCAAGGCCGCCTGGCTCAAGGATTCGAGCAGCCGCTCGCGCCAGTTTCTGCTGCCCTTTATCCGGCCGCTTGCGCGCTTGAGCATCATCCTGATCCAGATCCTCAAGGTGCTGCTGCCCAAGCGCTGGGCGCATTCCAAGCTGCTGCACCGCACGCTGGCCTTCAGCATGAACCGCTTTGTCTCGCCCGAGGCGAACTGGCTCATCATGCGCCACTTCCACCTGGGCTCGCAGATCCTGAGCTTTATCGGCGCCAATGCGCCCACCCCCGTGCCCACCAAGCCGCTGGCACCGATGGAGATCGATGACATCAAGGATGAGCTGTTCCTCAAGCACGACCTGAACCTGTTCAACTTTGTCATCCGGCTCAACACCAGCTTGCGCAGCCACGGCCAGCACATGGGCCCGGTGGCCGAGCCCGACTTTGGCATGCTTTGCGACCCGCCGCTGCAGCTGGCAGCGATGCCCCATGGCCGGCTGAACATTCTCGATCTGCAAAGCGCCATCGAGGTCTACACGCCGGTCTACCAGCTGCTGCTGACCGACAACGATTTCTGGCGCGCCAGCAATTCGCTGCAGCTGGACGAAACCGTTGCCATCTATGCGGCCAAGATCCTGTCCTCGCCCGAGCACCTGGTGATGCTCAACAACAAGCACCCGCTCGTGCCGCTGTCCACCTTGCGCGCCGGCCACCGCCTGGTGCTCCATGGCCTGTCCACCGAGATGCTGCACTGCCTGCTGATGCGCATGGCGACCGGCGAGACCCCACTGCCCAGCCGCGAAATCGCCAAGACCCGGCAGGCAGCCGGCCGGCCTGCGCAGGCCAGCTGATCCATTTCCCTTAAAGCCTTCGATGCCGACCCCGCTCCCAGAACACCCCGCCAGCAACCCGCCCTGGCGCCCTTGCGGCGCGCGCCATGTCGCCGTCTATGGCACCTTGCGTGCCGGCGGCGTCAACGACATTGCCCGGCTACAGCCTGGCATCAGCTGCCTGGGCCGCAGCTTGCTGACCGGCACCTTGTTTGACCTGGGCTGGTACCCGGGCCTGCAGTTGCAGGGCAGCGGCCTGGTGCTCGCCGAGGTCTACCCCTTGAACGATGCGCTGGAGCAGGCCATGGACCGCATCGAAGGCATCTGGCCCCAGGATGTGGGCGAATACACCAAGCGCGTGCTGACCCTGGACGTCGCGCTAGCCGATGGCGGACAGCAGCCGCGGGAGGCACTCGTGTACGAGGCCCTGCCCCCGGCCTTGCAAGGCCGCATGCAGATCAGCGCGCAGGACTGGCTGGCCTGGATTGCAGAGCAGGGACGCGATCACCCCGATACGGCGTTCATCTTGAACACGCCCCAGGGCTGAGCCATTGGTGCAACTCAGCCCAGCAGCAGTCCCTGCTTTTCGATAAAGGCCACCACCTCGTCCAGGCCATCGAGCGTCTTCAGGTTGGTCATCACAAAGGGCTTGGTGCCCTTGGGGCCGCTGCGCATGCGCTCGGTGTCGCTGCGCATCACCTCCAGGTTGGCGCCGACATAGGGGGCCAGATCGGTCTTGTTGATCACAAACAGATCGCTCTTGGTGATGCCGGGGCCGCCCTTGCGCGGAATCTTCTCGCCGGCCGCCACATCGATCACATAGATGGTCAGGTCCGACAGCTCGGGGCTGAAGGTGGCAGCCAGGTTGTCGCCGCCCGATTCGATAAACACGATATCGGCATCGGGAAACTGGCCCAGCATGCGGTCGATCGCTTCGAGGTTGATGGAGGCATCTTCGCGGATCGCCGTGTGCGGGCAGCCGCCCGTCTCCACCCCCATGATGCGCTCGGCCGGCAGCGCGCCACTGACGGTCAGCAGGCGCTGGTCTTCCTTGGTGTAGATGTCATTGGTGATGGCGATCAGGTCCCATTTGTCGCGCATGGCCTTGCACAGCATCTCCAAGATGGTGGTCTTGCCCGAGCCCACGGGCCCGCCAATGCCGACGCGCAACGGAGGCAGTTTTTTGCTGCGGTGGGGAATGTGGTGCAGTGCAGTGCTCATGATCGAAAAAGCCGTGAATATTGGTGTTCATGCCGGGCCGAGAGAATGGCCAGCATCGGGGAAAAAGCCTGGCGTTCGTCATCGCCCAGCGCCAGCGCGTGCTCGGCCGCCGCCGGTATCGCCTCTGCCAGCCGCGCCAAAATGCGCTGGCCGGCGCTCTGGCCCAGCGGTACGGATTTGATCGCTGCCTGCACCATGTTCTCAGCCCAGCCAAAGGCATAGGCGAGCAGCGCATCACGCGCGCCTGCGCCTGCCAGGTGCGCGGCCAGCGCAAAGGCCAGCGGATAACTCGCATCCTCGGCCGCCAGCCAGTTCACCAGGACCAAGGCCTGGGCATCATCGGCATAGCGGTTCTGCAACCAGGCCACCAGCGAGCGGCCCATCTGCTCGGTCTGCAGGCGCAGCTCGCTGCTCTCGCGCGTCTGCAGCACCCAGGCGTTGAGGGCCACCAGGCGCGCGCGCTCATCGCTGTGCCAGGCCTGCATGGCCTGGGCCAGTACCGCCATATCACCCCGGGCCTGGGAGAGCTGCAGCTGCTCGGCAATCCAGTCTGCTGCCTGCGCCTCATTGCCGACCAGCGCGGCATTCACGCCCGCCTCCAGCCCTTCGGAATAGGAGAATCCTCCTATCGGCAAGGCCGGCGAGGCCAGCCACATCAGCTGCAAAAAGCTGGCGGGCGACAGGCTGAGGGGTTGCATGCTCATCCGTGCTAGTGCGGATGGGCATGGTCATGCCCGTGGCCATGGCTGTGCCCATGCCCATGGTGGCTGTGGCCATCGTTGGTGACATGGCCGCCATAGGCGCCGCCTTCCGGCTCAAAGGGCAGCTCCGCCTCGACCACGGTCATGTGCATGCTGCGCAGCATGTCGGCCAGCACATGGTCGGGCTCGATCTTGAGGTGGTCGGGCTGCAGCTCGATGGGCACATGGCGGTTGCCCAGGTGGTAGGCCGCACGCATCAGGTCAAAGGCCGAGCCATGCTGCGCGCAGGCGCTGATGTGCAGCACTTTCTGCGGCGCGGCCCGCACGAGAATCACCGAGCCATCTTCGGCGACCAGCACATCGCCACCGCGCACGGCCTGGCCGCGTGGCAGAAAAATCGCCAGCGCCCGGCCGCTGCTGTCGGTGGCCGAGAAGCGCGACTTCTGGCGCACATCCCAGTCCAGCTCGACAAAGCTCGCGCGCTTGCGCAAGGCCGGTGCCAGGCCCTGGCCAGCGGGCAGGCATTTGGAGACTTGCAGCATCGCCCCGTCCGTCATGGCAGCTCCAGGCGCATAAAGCAGCTGTTCGGATCGGGCTGGTAGCTGCCGAACGGCGCGCAGGGGACAAAGCCATTGCGCGCGTAAAAGCGGCGCGCCGGTGCAAAAAAGGCCTCGGTGCCCGTCTCCAGACTGATGCGCCTGGCCCCCATCGCGCGGGCCTGGGCCAGCACATGGTCCAGCACCTGCTGGGCAGCGCCCGAGCCGCGCTGCGCCGCCTCCACCCGCATCGATTTGAGCTCCAGATGGCCGGCATCCAGGGTCTTGAGCGCGCAGGTGGCGACCAGGGCCTTGGGCTCCTGCGCGGCGGTCCAGCCCGTCCACAGCTGCAGCCCAGGCGCGCGCAGCTGCTCGGGATCGAGCGCATGCACGCTCTCGGGCGGCGAGATGCGGCGCATATCGCTCAGGTGCGCTTCCAAAAACGCCAGCACGCGCGCGTCGGTCACGGGGTCCAGCTCGAAAATCAATGGGCTTGCCATGGGTGCTTACCGGTTCAAAACAGAAAATAACGCTGGGCCATCGGCAGGCTGCTCGCTGGCTCGCAGGTCAGCAGCTGGCCGTCGGCGCGCACCGCATAGGTCTGGGCATCCACCTCCATGTGCGGCGCCAGGTCGTTGTGCACCATGTGCTGCTTTTGCAGGCCGCGTATGCCTTTGACGGCAGACAAGGTCTTGGCCAGGCCAAAGCGCTGGCCGATGCCGGCAGCCAGGCCCGCTTGCGAGACAAAGGTCAGCGAGGTCTTGGCGATCGCGCCGCCAAAGGCACCAAACATCGGGCGGTAGTGCACCGGCTGGGGCGTCGGGATCGAGGCATTGGGGTCACCCATGGCCGCCATCGCGATAAAGCCGCCCTTGAGAATGCAGCTGGGCTTGACGCCAAAAAAGGCCGGCTTCCAGATGACGATATCGGCCCACTTGCCCACTTCCAGGCTGCCCACCTCATGGCTGATGCCATGGGCGATGGCCGGGTTGATGGTGTACTTGGCGATGTAGCGCTTGATGCGGAAGTTGTCATGCCGCTCGCTGTCACCCGGCAGGGGGCCGCGCTGCAGCTTCATCTTGTGCGCCGTCTGCCAGGTGCGCAGGATCACCTCACCCACCCGACCCATGGCCTGGCTGTCGGAGCTGAACATGCTGATGGCGCCGATGTCGTGCAGGATGTCTTCGGCCGCAATGGTTTCCTTGCGGATGCGGCTCTCGGCAAAGGCCAGGTCCTCGGCAATGCCGGCATCGAGGTGGTGGCAGACCATCAGCATGTCCACATGCTCGTCGAGCGTGTTGATCGTGTAGGGCCGCGTCGGGTTGGTGGAGCTGGGCAGCACATTGCTCTCGCCTACCACTTTCAAAATATCGGGCGCATGGCCGCCGCCCGCGCCTTCGGTGTGGAAGGTATGGATGGTGCGGCCCTTGAACGCGGCCACCGTGTCTTCGACAAAGCCGCTTTCGTTCAACGTATCGGTATGGATCGCCACCTGGGTGTCGGTGAGCTCGGCCACGTCCAGGCAGTTGTCGATGGCCGCTGGCGTGCTGCCCCAGTCCTCGTGCAGCTTGAGGCCAATCGCGCCGGCATCGATCTGCTCATGCAGGGCCAGCGGCAAGCTCGCATTGCCCTTGCCCAGAAAACCCAGGTTCATCGGGAAGGCATCGGCCGCCTGCAGCATGCGCTCCATGTTCCAGGCGCCGGGCGTGCAGGTCGTCGCAAAGGTGCCGGTGGCCGGGCCGGTGCCGCCGCCAATCATCGTCGTCACCCCACTGGTCAGCGCCTCTTCGATCTGCTGGGGCGCGATGAAGTGGATGTGCGTATCGATGCCGCCAGCGGTGACGACCATGCCTTCGCAGCTGATGATCTCGGTGCCCGGGCCGATGATGATGTCCACCCCCGGCTGCGTGTCCGGGTTGCCCGCCTTGCCAATCGCGGCAATGCGGCCCGCTTTGAGGCCGATGTCCGCCTTGACGATGCCCCAGTGGTCGATGATCAGCGCATTGGTCAGCACCGTGTCCATCGCGCCCTGCGCACTGCTGCGCTGGCTTTGCGCCATGCCATCACGGATGGTCTTGCCACCGCCAAACTTCACCTCTTCGCCATAGCCGCCCGCGCGCAAGGTGAAGTCCTGCTCCACCTGCACGACCAGTTCGGTATCGGCCAGGCGCAGGCGGTCACCCACCGTGGGCCCATAGGTTTCTGCGTATGCGCGTCTGTCCATTGTTGCCATCAGAACCATCCTGTCTTAGAACGCTGGCACAGCATGCCGGGCCTCATTCCAGCGCCCCTTGCACCAGGCCGCGAAAGCCGTAGATCTGCCGGTCGCCGCCCAGGTCCACCAGCTCCACCGTACGCTGCTGGCCCGGCTCAAAGCGCACCGCCATGCCGCTGGCAATATGCAGGCGCATGCCATGGGCCGCCTGGCGGTCAAAGACCAGGCCGGCATTGGTCTCGGCAAAGTGGTAGTGCGAGCCGACCTGGATAGGCCGGTCGCTGGCGTTGTGCACCACCACGGTGGTGGTGCGGCGCCCCGGGTTCAGCACATGTTCGCCGTCATCCAGCAGCAGTTCACCTGGGATCATCGTGCTGCTCCTCGTCAGGCCAGGCGCGTCAGCATGGCTGCGCCCAAGACCGCGGTGGCGCCGCCCGCCAGCTTGGCCAGCCAGCGGTGGCGCTGCATCAGGGCCTTGCCCAGCACCATGCCGCCGACATGCAGCAGGGCCGAGCCCAGCGCCATGCCCGCCAAGGCACCCACAGAGGCCCAGCCTGTATCCGCTGCCAGTTCGAACCCATGGGCTGCGCCATGGAAAAACGCAAACACACCCGCCAGCGCAGCGGCCAGCACCCAGGGCATCTGCTTTTGCACTGCTACCAACAGGCCCAGCACCAAGACGGACGCAGCAATCATCGGCTCCACACCCGGCACCCACAGGCCCGCAAAACCCGCCAACGCCCCCGCTACCAGCAGGGCCACAAAGGCGGCCGGTGCGCGCCAGGCGGGCGTCACCGTCAGCGCACTCCAGGCGCCCACGGCCAGCATGGCCGCCATATGGTCCGCGCCGGTAAACGGGTGGGCAAAGGCATGGCCAAAGCTGCTCAAAAAGCCATGGTGGCCGCCGCCGTCGCTGCCCACATGGGCGAGTGCGGACAGCGGCAAGGCGGCAGCGGCAGCCGCCACGGTGGCAGAGAGTTTCTTGAAGTTCATGGTGCTAGGCTTGCGCAAGGGAAAAGATGGGGATTCAGACAATGGGCTCATGCACGGTGACGAGCTTGGTGCCATCGGGAAAGGTCGCCTCGATCTGGATATCGGCAATCATCTCGGGGATGCCCTCCATCACATCGGCGCGCGTGAGCACCGTGCGGCCAGCGCTCATCAGCTGGGCAACGGTCTTGCCATCGCGCGCGCCCTCCATCACAAAGGCGCTGATCAGCGCCACCGCCTCGGGGTAGTTCAGCTTGAGCCCCCGGGCCAGGCGCCGCTCGGCCAGCAAGGCGGCGGTAAAGATCAGCAGCTTGTCTTTTTCGCGAGGTGTCAGTTCCATACCTAGTGCAAAGCAAGGCACATGCCAAGGGGCTGCAGCGGCAGAGCATGCACGCTTTCCGTGCTGCATCCTCTGCTCCTTGCACCACAAGCATGCAGACCTGCCGTTCATGCACCAATTCAGCACAGCCAGCACCCCAGGGCGGTGCAGTTCCTGGCACGTGGATTGCAAAACCCCAGCCATGTCTTGTGCACCCTACTCACCTCCGATCCCGGCCCTTGGGCCCTGCTGGCCAGCGGGCATTCAGCACCAGCCGCAGCCATGAGCTGGCATGCCCAACTAGACCTGCGCTACGGCCAGCAAGCCGGCAAGACCTCGGTGCAGTTCAGCCACGATGGCCCGCTGCGCATTCTCAAAAGCCTCTACCCCGAAGGCCCAGGCATTTGCCACAACGTGCTGGTGCACCCGCCCGGTGGCCTGGTGGGGGGCGATGTGCTGGATATCTCGGTCGAGGTGGCGGCAGGCGCGCATGCGCTCATCACCACGCCGGGCGCGACGCGCTTTTACAAGAGCAATGGCCAGCCGGCCTTGCAGCGCACCCGCCTTAAGCTGCAGGCCGGCGCCCGGCTGGAATGGCTGCCGCTGGAGGCCATTGCCTACAATGCCTGCGACGCGGCCAATGAGCTGCAGATGGCGCTGGCACCGGGTGCAGAGCTGCTGACCTGGGACATCACCGCGCTGGGCCTGCCGCTGGCCGGCCAGCCCTTTACCCAGGGCGTGTTTTCACAGCACATCGCCTGGCCGGGGCATTTTCTGGAGCGTGGCCGCATCCGGGCCGATGATGGGCTGCTGCTCAACGGCCAGCTGGGCCTGGCGGGCCAGCGCTGCATGGGCAGCCTGCTCTATGCCAGCGGCTCACCGATCACCCGCGCGCAACGCGAAGCGCTGCTGGAGAGCACCCAACTGTTGCTGGAAGCCGCGCCTGCAGAGGTCATGGCTGGCGTGACTGCGCCGAATGAGCACATGCTGGTGCTGCGTGGTCTGGCGCCCGTGGTGGAGCCCGCTATGCAGCTGTGGAAGACGGTCTGGGGCCACTGGCGCAGCAGCCTCTGGGGCTTGCCAGCGCAGCGGCCGCGTATCTGGTCGATGTAAGACCTGTTCAAAGGGGCTGCTTGCCCCGCGCGATTAAGCGCCGTCGATCAGCTGTTCGATATCCTTGGCGAGCGTATCGACCGGGGTGCCATAGCGGCTGTACAAACGCAGGCGGCCTTCCGGGTCGAAGATGTAGTCGCCCGCGGTATGGTCCATCGTGTAGCTGCCCGGGGTCTGGCCCTCGACCCGCTTGTAGTAAACCTTGAAGTCCTTGGCCATCTTGGCCGTTTCCTCGTCGCTGCCGCGCAGCGCCAGAAAGCTGGGGTCAAAGTTGGCCAGGTAGGCCTGCAGAATCTCGGGCGTGTCGCGGGAGGGATCGACCGAGGCAAAGATCACCTGCAGCTTGTCACCCTTGGCGCCGAGCTTTTGCTTGACGGCGGCCAGGTCACCCAGAGTGGTCGGGCAGACATCGGGGCACTGGGTAAAGCCAAAGAACACCAGCACGACCTTGCCCTTGAAATCCGCCATGCTGCGGCGCTGGCCATGCTGGTCGGGCATGGAGAAGTCCTGCCCATACTCCTTGCTGCCGGTCAGGTCGATGGCGTTGAAATCGGCCTTGGATTTGCAGGCGGTGAGGACACCGGCGGTCGAGGCCAGCATGGCCGAGCCCGCCAGCCAGCGAAGGGCATTGCGCTTGTTCATTGCAGATTTACCAGCTCACATAGTGGTCCACCAACAGCGCCACAAACAGCAGGCTGAGGTAGACCAGCGAAAAACGGAAAGTCTTGCGCGCCAGCGCATCGGAGTAATTGCGCCACAGCGCAAAGGCATAGCCAAAGAACCCGGCACCCAGCACGACTGCGGCCACCAGGTAGATCCAGGAGCTCATCTGGATGATGAAGGGCAGCAGGCCGGCGGCAAACAAGACCACGGTGTAGAGCAAGACCTGCACGCGGGTGTAATAGTTCCCATGGGTGACCGGCAGCATCGGCAGGCCGGACTTGCGGTAGTCCTCGACCCGGTACAGCGCCAGCGCCCAGAAGTGCGGCGGCGTCCACAGGAAGATGATCAGGAACAGCAACAGTGCCTGGGGCGAGACATCGCCGGTCATCGCGGCCCAGCCCAGCACGGGGGGCATGGCGCCCGATGCGCCACCGATCACGATGTTCTGCGGCGTCAGCGGCTTGAGGATCACCGTGTAGATGACGGCATAACCGACAAAGGTCGCAAAGGTCAGCCACATGGTGATGGCATTGATCCAGACGATCAAAATGGCCGAGCCGGCGATGCACAGCCCGGCAGAAAACATCAGGGTCTGCAGGTTGGACAGCTCGCCGCGCGCGGTGGGGCGCCAGGCGGTGCGCTTCATGCGCGCATCGATGCTTTGCTCGACCAGGCAGTTGAAGGCCGCTGCGGCCCCCGCCACCAGCCAGATGCCCGCACAGGCGACGGCCATGCGCAGCAGCTCGGCGCCGGTGGGCACACCGGGCACGGCCAGCACCATGCCGATCAGTGCGCAAAACACAATCAGCTGCACCACCTTGGGTTTGGTCAATGCATAGAACTGCGCAAAGCGGTTCGGCATTGGCGTTGCGGCAAGTTCGGTCATCGGGGCACTCAGTCTTTGTTCCATACAGCGTCATCAACTCGCAGCACTGCGGGCAGGTTCAGGGCCCGCAGTACACCAGATCCAGGTCAGCACCACCATGATGGCGGCAGCGCCCCCGGTGTGCAAAACGGCCGCCAGCATCGGCCAGTCCAGCACCACATTCGACAGTCCCGTGGCAAATTGCAGCAGCGTCAGGCCCACCAGCCAGCGGCGCTGCTGCCTGAGCAGCGGCACCGTGCGCAGGGCCCAGCCCAGCCACAGCAGGGCGGCAATCACCAGGTAGGCAAACAGCCGGTGCATGTAGTGGATGGCCACCAGCGCTTCATAGCTGATGTGCGCACCGTCGGCCAGAAAGCCCAGCGGGCGCCAGATCTGGAACCCGTCAAAGTTCATCGCCGGCCACCAGGCGCCATTGCACATGGGAAAGCTGGTGCAGGCCAGCACCGCATAGTTGGTACTGACCCAGCCACCCAGGGTCACCTGCGCAAACACCAGCAGCGCCGTGACCGCCACCAGGCCCCGCAACAGGCGCGGCACTGGGACTAACCCTAGATTATCGGCAAATTGCGTGTGGCGCGTTGCCTGCACGGTTAATAGCATCAAGAGCACGGTGCCGCCCAGCAGGTGCAAGGTCACGATCGCAGGGAACAGCTTCATCGTCACCGTGAGCGCGCCAAAGGCCCCCTGGATCAGCACCCAGACCAGGGTGGCGGTCGGCCACCAGGGGCTGATCGGCTGCGGACCCCGGCGTTTGCGCTGCAGCCAGGCACTGGCCGTCAGCACAATGATCAGGCCGCCCACCGCGGTGGCCAGGTAGCGGTGGATCATCTCCACCCAGGCCTTGCCATGGGTCACCGGGCCGGTCGGCATGGCCTCTTGCGCGGCAGAGATCTCGGCATGCGCGCCAATCGGGCTGGCATTGCCGTAGCAACCGGGCCAGTCCGGGCAGCCCAGGCCCGAATCGGTCAGGCGCGTGAACGCGCCAAACATCACCAGGTCAAAGGACAAAAACAAGGTCAGTACCGCCAGCACCTGCAGGCGCTTGAGCGGCGTGGCACCGCGGTGGCGCCACCAAATCCAGACGATGGGGCCCAGCGCAATGATGGCCCCGGTCAGCAACACACGCGCCAGCGGCGCGAAATCATATAAATCCTGCGATGTCATGCTAGCTATCCACTACCGCCCTTCCTTGTCCCAACTCGACGACGCACGCAGCAGCCGCTCCAGATCCTTGCGCGCCTTGGCCGCATCGGAGCGGCTGAGCTGGGCGGGAAAACGCATCATCCAGTGGCCCAGCGGGTCCACCACATACAAATGTTCGCCCAGCTGCTGGCCGGCCGCCGGCTGCAGCCACTGGGCCACCAGCGCCTGGGGCACCCGCAGCACGGTGGCCTGGTCCAGTGCCGTGCGCAAGGCTGGCGGCGGCTCGCCGTCGTCGGTCACCAGCCAGACCCAGTCCAGCCGGTCCTTCTCGCGGCCCAGGCTCTCGCGCAGCTGGCGCTGCAGATAGAGGTTGTTCTGGCAGACCGCGTCGCAGGCCGCGCCCGAGGCACTCAGCAGCAGCCACTGGCCCTTGAGGCTTTGCAACTCAAACGGCTGGCCATCGAGTGTCTTGACCTGCGCGGCCGGAATCGTCGGCTGCTGGCCCACCAGCTCGCCAAAATTGCGCCGCCCCTCGGGCCGGATCACGTAGTAGGTGAAGTAGGACGCGATCACCGGCGCCGCACAGACCAGCAGCACCAGCAGCATCTTGAGGCGGCCGCTGCGCGAGCGCTCGGCCTCCTCCAGCGCCGCTTCGGCCTGCTCGGCAGGCGGCAGGCCATGCACGGTCAGGCCCAGCAGCGCCTCATCAGCGGGCGGCGGCGCTTGGGTGGCTGCGGCGTCGAAGGACACGTCGGACAATTTGGAACCAGACATAGAGGATCGCAATCAGGCTACACAGACCAAACCATTGAAATGCATAACCATAATGCTTTTCCACGCCGCTGCCTACTACAGGCCAGTCGCGCAGCAGGCCCTCACTGGCCGGCCCGGTCTGCACCACGGTGAGTGCAGCCAAGGGCAGGCCGGTCTCCTGCGCGTAAGCATCGGTATCGAGATTCTGCCGGATTCGGGAAACCCCTGGGTGCGCGGCGGACGTCTGCAGCTCCAAAAGGCGTGCCGGCTGGCCCGCCACCCGGCCCTGCAATTGCACGGTACCGCCAGGCGTTTGCACCTGCGGCAGCGCCAAGCGGTCTTCAAAATTGCGCGGCGCCCAGCCCCGCTGCACCAGCACAGTCTGCGGCTGGCCTGGCGCTACTGGGCCGGCCAGGCGCAGCGGTGTCAGCACATAAAAACCGGGGCGCGCCTGCATCTGGCGGTTGTCCAGGTAGACCGTGTACTGTGGCAGCCATTCGCCGCGCAGCACCACCTGGCGGTGCTGCAGGCTGGCACGCTCGGCCTCACCCAGGGGCTGCAGCAAGCTCGCCCCGTCCAGCGCCGGCAGGGCTGCACGCGCATCAAGCTGCGCCTGGTAGGCCAGCTTCTCATCGGCGCGGCGCAGCTGCCAGAACCCCAGCGAGGCGGTCAGCAGCATCGAGGCTGCTGCCGCGACGGTGATCAGCACGAAACGCAGCTGCGCACGGCGCTCCGTAGGGGTCTTGGGGATGGATGAGGAAGCAGAAGGCGCGGGCATACGCTGCTTATACCCGGTGCAGAGCGCGGCAGCCACCAGCGCGCTGGCCAAGATACTGCGGGGAGAGGCTATTGGGGTGCAGGCCGATAGCGCCCCGTCTGGCGCTGCCGCACAATGGGTTTGTTGCGCCGGGCGCCAGACAGCCGTTCGAAGCGACTTGCAGCGCACGCCAAGAACACCGAGACCACCCTGAGGACAGCACCATGCATCTGCTCATCGCACTCGCCTTTGTCGTGATACTGGCCTGCCTGGCAGCGGCCGGGCTTTTCATGCTGCGCGGCAACCCGTCGGGCGCCGGCAGCAAGCGCATGGCCTGGGCGCTGACCTTGCGCATTGCGCTGTCGGTGCTGGTGTTTGCCGGCATCTTGCTGGCCTGGAAGCTGGGCTACCTGCAGCCCCATGGCATACCGCTGGGGGCTTGAGGCCCTGCAGCAGCACCCCACCCCAACTACATCCAGTAGACGAGGATATAGAGGCCCAGCCAGACCACATCGACAAAGTGCCAGTACCAGGCAGCGCCCTCAAAGCCAAAATGCTTCTTGGCGGTGAAATGGCCTTTTTGCAGCCGCAGGGTGATGACCAGCAGCATCAGCATGCCGATAAACACATGCAAGCCGTGGAAGCCCGTCAGCATGTAGAAGGTGGAGCCGTAGGTGCCGGAGTTGAGCTTGAGGTTCAGCTCGGTGTAGAGGTGGAAGTACTCATAGCCCTGCACGCAGAGGAAGACGATGCCCAGCACCACGGTCATCCACATAAAGCGGATGCACTTGCTGCGCTGGTCGGCCTGCAGGGCATGGTGGGCGATGGTCAAGGTAACGCCCGAGGTCAGCAGCAGCGCGGTATTGATGGTGGGCAGCCAGAAAGGGCCCACGGTCTGGAACGGCTCGACGATGCCCGCAGGCGAGGCCGTGGCGCCCATTTCCACGCTGGGCCACACGGCCTTGAAGTCGGGCCAGAGAATGGCGTTGTCGAGGCTGCCCAGCGCCGGCAGCGAATGGGCCCGTGCCCACCACAGCGCGGTAAAGAAGGCGCCGAAGAACATCACCTCCGAGAAGATGAACCAGCTCATGCTCCAGCGGTAGGACAGGTCGATGCGGTGGCTGTAGAGGCCCTGCTCGCTTTCGCGGATCGCATCGCCAAACCACTGGTACAGCACAAACAGCCACCAGGCAATGCCGACAAAGAGCAGGTACATGCCCCAGGTGTGGCCATTGACCCAGTTGCCGGCGCCGGCAATGACAAAGCCCAGGCCAATGGCCGCCATCACCGGGTGGCGGGACTCGGCCGGAACATAGTAGTACGGTGTGGTGCCATGGGAAGTCGCACTCATCGCTGCTCCTGGTATTTCGTTTATTGATTCATTCTTCCGCGATGCCAATACTGGCATCAAACCAACCATTGCACCAGGGCCATCAACCCCAGCACAAACAGGAAGATCGCCACCAAACCCACGGCAATCACCTGCAGTGGCGTGATCTGCACGCCATCCTCTTGCCATTCCGACCCCTTGCGCACCCCCAAAAAAGACCAAGCCACAGCCTTGACCGTGCGCCAGAGATTGCCCTTGCGCGGCGGTTGCGGGCCGGGCGCGCTGGCCATCAGGATGCCCCTGCCTGCACCCCGGCGCCCTGCACCGCAGGCGCCAGCACCGCCGTCGACGCAGGTGCCGCCGGGATGCGGCCACCGACCTCAAAGAAGGTGTAGGACAAGGTGATCGTCGTCACATCCTTGGACAGCTTGGGGTCGATCACAAAGGCCACTGGCCATTCCTTGCGCTCACCGGGCTCCAGGGTGTACTGGTTGAAGCAAAAGCATTCGAGCTTGTTGAAATAGGGCGCGGCCTGCTTGGGCGCATAGCTGGGAATCGCCTGGGCCGACATGCGGTGGTCCTGCTCGTTGCGGAACTCGTACATCACCGTGCTCAGCGCGCCGGGGTGTACCTGCATCGTGCGCACCGCCGGTTTGAAGCTCCAGGGCCCACGCGCATTCGCGTCGAACTCGACGATGATGGTGCGGCTTTCGTCGACCTGGCTGTTGAGCTTGACGTTCTTGCCGGCCGTGCCGTTGCCCGGCACATCGCGCTCGGTCAGCGCCAGGATGTTGATGCCCGTGACCTCGCAGATGCGCTTGTACAGCGGGATCAGCGCGTAGCCAAAGGCAAACATGCCAAAGGCAACCACGGCCAGCTTGCCCACCATCTTCGCGTTGTCTGCATGTCTGCTCACCTGCTGCTCCCTGTGCTGCTAGAGCACCGTCATTTTTACGAGAAATCCGATGAAGAAGGCCAGCGCGATCGACGCCAGAATCCATGCCAGTCGCCGGTTGGCCTTGCGCTGCGCGGGGGTGATCATCCAATCACCTTGGTTGCAGTAGCGTCCAGCTTGGGCGGGGTCTCAAAGGTATGGAAAGGCGCGGGCGATGGCACCTCCCACTCCAGACCTTCGGCCCCTTCCCAGGGCTTTTGCGGCGCCTTCTCGCCACGGTGGCGCATGCCAGGCCAGACCACAAAGGCAAAGAAGTAGACCTGCATCAGACCAAAGCCGAAGGCACCGATCGAGGCAATCATGTTGAAGTCGGCAAACTGCATCGGGTAGTCGGCATAGCGGCGTGGCATGCCGGCCAGGCCCAGAAAGTGCATCGGGAAGAAGGTGATGTTGAAGAAGATCAGCGAGCCCCAGAAATGGATGCGGCCGCGCGACTCGGCATACATCACGCCCGTCCACTTGGGCGCCCAGTAGTAGTAGCCGGCAAACATCGAAAACAGCGAACCGGCAACCAGCACATAGTGGAAGTGCGCCACCACGTAGTAGGTGTCCTGCAGCTGGATATCGATGGGCGCCATCGACAGGATCAGGCCCGTGAAGCCGCCCATCGTGAACACGAAAATAAAGCCCACCGAGAACAGCATCGGCGTCTCGAAGGTCATCGAGCCGCGCCACATCGTCGCCACCCAATTAAAGATCTTCACTGCCGTCGGCACCGAGATCAGCATGGTTGCGTACATGAAGAACAGCTGGCCGGTCACCGGCATGCCGGTGGTGAACATGTGGTGCGCCCAGACAATGAAGGACAGGATCGCAATCGCCGCCACCGCATAGACCATCGAGGCATAGCCAAACAGCTTCTTGCGGCTGAAGGCCGGCACGATCTGGCTGATGATGCCAAAGGCCGGCAAGATCATGATGTAGACCTCGGGGTGGCCGAAGAACCAGAAGATATGCTGGTACATCACCGGATCACCACCGCCAGCGGGGTTGAAGAAGCTGGTGCCAAAGTGGCGGTCGGTCAGGGTCATCGTGATCGCGCCGGCCAGCACCGGCATCACGGCGATCAGCAGGTAGGCGGTGATCAGCCAGGTCCAGGCGAACATCGGCATCTTCATCAAGGTCATGCCCGGTGCGCGCATGTTCAGGATGGTGACGATGATGTTGATCGAGCCCATGATGGAAGAGGCACCCATCACATGCATCGCAAAGATGCTGGTGTCCATCGACGGACCCATTTGCAGGGTCAATGGTGCGTACAAGGTCCAGCCGGCAGCCGGTGCGCCGCCAGGCATGAAGAACGAGCCCACCAGCATCAGGCCGGCCGGGATCATCAGCCAGAAGCTGAAGTTGTTCATGCGCGCAAAGGCCATGTCGCTGGCGCCAATCTGCAGCGGCAGCATCCAGTTCGCAAAGCCGACAAAGGCCGGCATGATCGCGCCAAACACCATGATCAGCCCGTGCATCGTCGTCAGCTGGTTGAACAGCTCGGGGTTGACCAGCTGCAGCCCGGGCTGGAACAGCTCGGCCCGGATCAGCAGCGCCAGCACGCCGCCCACCATCAGCATGGTGAACGAGAACAGCAGGTAGAGCGTGCCGATGTCCTTGTGGTTGGTGGCAAACACCCAGCGCCGCCAGCCCGTGGGCGCACCATGGTGGTGGTCGTCATGGGCATGGTCGGCCTGGCCGTGGTCGCTATGGCTGGGGTCTGTGGGGAGAACAGCGCTCATAAATCTTGACTCCGATGGCTCTTCTAGGGCTTGCACGCCTTAGGGTGCAGCAACAATATCGACACGGCGCGCCTGGCTGTCAGCGCCCTCACCTGCGGTAATGGTCTGCGGCTTGCGCATCTCGATACGCGCCTCTGCCACGCCTTGCGCTACCAGCAGCTCGGCCACGGCCTGGGCGCGCTTCTTGGCCAGCTCGGCATTCTGGTCGGCATGGCCGGTGCCATCGACAAACCCGGACAACGCCACCTTGCTGCTTTGGCCGGCCAGCGTGGCGGCGGCTTTTTTCACCGCCTCCTGGGCCTGGCCGTCCAGCTCGCTCTTGCCGCTGGCAAACAGCACCTGGCCGATGGGTGCTTCTGCAGTTGCAGCAGCAGGTGCAGCGGGGGCAGGACTTGCAGGGGTGGCTGCCGCAGCGGCGCCGGCATCAGAAGCCGCAGCTGCCGCAGCGGGGGCTGCTGCCGGCGCAGCCGCTGCCGAACCTCCACCTTCCGGGAATTTGCCGGTGCGTGCCGCGACAAACTGGGCGGGCTGCACCATGGTGCCGGTCTTGTTGCTCCAGTGGTTCTTGGTAAAGGTGACGACCGCTGCCAGGTCGGTATCGCTCAGCTGCTTCCAGGACGGCATGGCGCCATTGGCGCGGCCCTCGAGCACCGTGTGCATCATGTCGGCCGTGGGGCCCAGTACCACCGGGCTGCCATCGAGCGCCTTGATGGGGCCAGCCCCCTTGCCGTTGGCCTGGTGGCAAGCGGCACAGTTGGCGGCATAGACCTTCTCGCCCCGGGCCACCAGTGCGGCCAGCTCCCAGACCTTGTTGGGGTCATCGGCCTGCGCGGCGAGCAACTTCTTTTGCTCGGCCACCCATGCGGAGTAATCGCTGGCCGACAGCACCTTCACATGGATGGGCATGTAGGCATGCTCCTTGCCGCAGAGCTCGGCGCACTGGCCGTAGTAGTCGCCGGTTTTCTCGGCGCGGAACCAGGTGTCGCGCACAAAACCGGGGATCGCATCCTGCTTGATACCAAAGGCCGGCACCATGAAGGAGTGGATCACATCGGCGGCGGTGGTGATGATGCGCACCTTCTTGTCGACAGGCACAACCAAGGGCTTGTCGACGCGCAGCAGGTAGTCATTGGGCGCCTTGGAGACATCACCGCTGTTGGACATCGCGCGCTGGCCGCTATCCAGCGTAGAGATAAAGTTCAGGCCCTCGCCTTCGCCGGTCAGGTAGTCGTAGCCCCATTTCCACTGGTAGCCGGTCACCTTCACGGTCAGGTCGGCATTGGTGGTGTCCTTTTGCGCGACCAGCACCTTGGTCGCCGGCAAGGCCATCAGGATCACGATGATGAAGGGCAGCACCGTCCAGGTGACCTCGACCGTGACCGATTCGTGGAAGGTGGCGGGCACCGCCCCCTTGGATTTGCGGTGCTTCCAGATGGAATAGAACATCACCGCGAACACACCGACAAAGATGATGGTGCAGATCCAGAGCATCATCCAGTGCAGCGTGTGCTGCTCCTGGGCAATTCGGGTGACGGGAGGCGCCAGGTTCATCTGCCCAACGGCCGGGCCGCCGGGAAGACTTTGCACCGCATGTGCTGCAGAGGTGAGGCCAGATGCCACCAGCAGCAGCCAAGAAGCCAGCTTATGAGAATCACTTTTCATAGTTGTCACTTACTTCTCATCTTCTCATCGTTATGTAGGGCAGGCTGGCGTGTCGGTGGGGAAGACATCCAGCCGCGTGGTGCAGACACCGCCGGGTGCATCTCCGCTTGCACCCATGCCACTTGGTCATTACAGCGAGCATGGCCGCAACCGCGCAAGATTGCAACCCATGCAATCCCGGGATCATAGGAGATTGACAACAGCAGCTGTCCACCACTGGACAGCGCGCGATTATGGTAGGGCCTATGAAGGCCCCGCCGACCGCCTGCGCATCGCACAGCAGCGGCATCGCCCCCTCAGGCGCCGCCTGGGCGCCCCTGGCGCAGCATCTGCTGCATATCCTGCACGCTGATGCTGCTCTCGCCCTGCACCTTCATGCGTGGCGTGGGCTTGAACGCATGGCCGTAGATGATCTCGAACGAGACCACCAGGCGCCCCTGCTCCTGGGCATCGGCCAGCTTGGCCGTCAGCAAGGCATCAAGCTGGTCACGCCACTGGCGGCCACGCAGGCCGCCAAAGCGGGCCGGGTGCAGGTTGCGGCCCAGCTCGCGCAGCTCGGCACGCAATTGCGCGGCGCCTGAGTACGACAGGGTGATGCGCTCCATGTCCATCACCGGCTCGGCAAAGCCGGCCTGCACCAGCATGTCGCCCCAGTCGTGCATGTCGGTGAACTCATGGCTGGCAGCGGGCCAGCCCTGGCTGGCATAGGCCGCACGCAGCTCTTTGAGCGTATCGGGCCCGAAACAGGAAAACATCACAAAACCGTTGACCGCCAGGCTCTGGTGCCAGGTCTGCAGCAGCTGCTGGGGGTTGGGATGCTGGTGCAGCGCCATATTGGCCCAGAGCATCTGCACACTTGCGGGCGCAGGCAGGCCCCAGTGCAGCTTGGCCTGGCGCCAGCGGCTCAGCGCCCACCAGGGCTTGTCCAGCTGGCTGCGCAGCAGCGCGGCATGGGCCGGGCGGCTTTCCACGATATGGATATCGGCCGCCGGGTAGCGCTCGGCCACCTGCCGGTGCGCCTCCAGCCCGCCGTATACGGGCTCCCAGCTGCACCAGGCCTCTGGTTTTTGCACGATCCACTGCAGCCGGTCCTGCATGCGACGGCCCACCTCTTCGTGCAGCCAGGGGCTGTGCGCAGGCGCGCGCCGCTGCCAGGCATGGGCGGCGTTGGGGTCGATCGACGGAGGTGCGGTAAATTCAGCCATGGGGGAACACCTGCGCTTTGGCGCGCAGATTATTGATTGGTATTAAAGCGATGACAGCAGCCACACCCGAGAAACACCGGCCCAGCCTGTGGCAGCGTGCGGCCCATGTGCTGGGCCACTGGCCCAGCCAGTGCCTGGTCTGCCGCAGCTGGCCCAGTGACTGGATCTGCACGGCCTGCGCCAGCGTCTGCTGGCAGCCGGGCCTGCGCCGCTGCAGCCGCTGCGCGCTGCCCTTGCCGGCCAGCACCGAGGTCTGCGCCGGCTGCCTGCGCGAAGCGCCGCTGTTGCAGCGCTGCCATGCCGCCGTGGACTATAGCCCGCCTTGGGATGGCATGGTGCTGCGGCTCAAATTTCACCAGCAGCTGGCATGGGCAAACCGCATGGCCCAGCTGCTGCTGCGCACCCCGGGGGTACTGGCCAGCCTGCAGCAGGCCAGCGTCATCCTGCCCGTGCCGCTGTCTGCCGCCCGCATGCGCGAGCGCGGCTACAACCAGGCACTGCTGCTGGCCAAGGCACTGCACCGGCAGGCGCCCAGCGGTCTGGCGCTGGCCACAGTGCAGCCGCGCTACCTGCAGCGGCTGGTGGACACACCCGCCCAGGCCGGCCTGGGGCGCGCGGCCCGGCTGCGCAACCTGCGCCATGCCTTTGCGCTGCGTCCGGGCCTGCAGGCGCAGGATCTGGGTGAGTACCCACTGCTGGTCGATGATGTGATGACCACCGGCGCCACCTTGGGCGCGGTGGCGCAGCTGCTGCAGGCGCAAGGCGCGCCAGCGGTGCAGGCACTGGTGTTTGCCAGAACGCCCGCGCCCGGCCAATAGCGCAGCGGTCCACCCTTGTTTGGCGGGGCCGCTACACTGGCGCCCTTGTTTTTGCGCATTTGCCATGTTCAACGTCGTCCTGGTCGAACCCGAAATCCCTCCCAACACCGGTAATGTGATCCGCCTGTGTGCCAATACCGGCAGCCGCTTGCACCTGATCGAGCCGCTGGGCTTTTCGATGGAAGACCGCTTGATGCGCCGCGCCGGCCTGGACTACCACGAGTACGCCGCCACCCAGCGCCATGCCCATTGGGACGCCTTTATCGAGCGCATGCAGCCTGCCGCCGACCGCATGTTTGCAATGACCACCCATGGCAGCAGCCCGGCGTTTGATGTGCGCTTTCAGCCCGGCGACTGGCTGGTGTTTGGCTGTGAGACCCGAGGTTTACCGATCGCCGTGCGCGAGAGCTTTCCCACGAGCCAGCGGGTGCGCCTGCCGATGGTGGCGGGCCAGCGCAGCCTGAACCTGTCCAATGCGGTGGCGGTGACGGTGTTCGAGGCCTGGCGCCAGAATGGCTTTGCGATGCCGGACGGCAGGCCAGCGAAGTAAGGACTTAGCTGCCCCGCAAACTCAGCGGGGCATGCCTTAGACTCAAGCCGCGCTTTGCGAGCGCTTGACAAAAAACAGGCCCATGCCCACCAGCATCAGCAGGCCGCCAAACACCTTGTTCTGGATGCGCATGGCGCGGCTGTCGCGCAGCAGGCGGCGCAGCACGCTGGCGCTGCCGGCGTAGCCATGCATCACCACGGTGTCGACGGCCAAGGTCGTGGCAGCCAGAATCAGCAGCTGCAGCCACAGCGGGCGCTCGGAGGTCATGAACTGGGGCAGCACCGCCACCATGAAGATGATGCCCTTGGGGTTGGTGGCATTGGTCAAAAAGCCGCTCAGCGCCCGCTTTTGCCAGCTGCCGCTGGCGGGCTGCTCAGCCTGGGTGTCCATGATGCCGCCCTTGGCGCGCCATTGTGCGAAGCCGATATAGATCAGGTAGCAGGCGCCGACGATCTTGACGACGTTGAAAGCGGTCTCCGAGGCGATCAGCAGCGAGCCCACGCCGGCGCCGGCAATCAGCAGGATCAGCAGCAGGCCCAATTGCAGGCCCAGGATGGTGGCGCTGGTCTTGCGCACTCCGTTGGAGAGCCCGTGGCTCATTGACAACACGGCGCCCGATCCGGGAGATACGGCAATGATGCAAGCCGCAACGAGATACGCCATCCAAGTATGCAAATCCATGGTTCATCCTGGGGCAGCGGAGCCGTCCGCCACCAACGCAGCCCCTGTGGGGCAAAGCGGCGATTATCGCGCGGCCCGGCCAGGCACCTGGGCGCTCGGCCATTGTTGCAAATTTATTTTTTTGATAGCTAAGGCGGCAATACCCACAAGCGCCAACCGCAAAACATTGCAATAAATTACCGTGACCCGGCAAATAAAAGTAATCTGTGCAGCGCAACGACAAAACACCGATAACAAAACGCAAGCATGGAACACGCTCCCGCCTGGCTTACCTATACCTTTCTCTACCTGGCCGCGGCCGTCATCGCGGTACCGATCTCCCGCGCGCTGGGCCTGGGCACCATCATCGGCTACCTGGTTGCGGGCATCATCATCGGCCCCAGCGGCCTGCAGCTGGTCAGCAATGTGCAGGACATCCTGCATTTCTCCGAATTCGGCGTTGTGCTGATGCTGTTCCTGATCGGGCTGGAGCTGCAGCCCAGCCGCTTGTGGAGCATGCGCCGGCCCATTTTTGGCGTGGGCACCGCCCAGGTGCTGCTGTGCACTGCCGGGCTGTTTGCCGCGGGCCTCGCCTTTGGCTATGACTGGCATCTGGCGCTGATTGCCGCGCTGGGCCTGGCGCTGTCATCGACCGCGATCGCGCTGCAAAGCATTGCCGAGCGCAATTTGATGTCCACCACCAGCGGCAAGACCAGCTTTGCGATATTGCTGTTCCAGGACGTCGCCGCCATCCCGATCCTGGCGCTGATCCCGCTGCTGGCCGTGGGCCACCAGGCCGCGCAGAACGATGGCAATGTGCTGATGGAAATCGGCAAGACGCTGGCCATCATCGTGGCCGTCATTCTGGTGGGCCGCTACCTGCTGCGCCCAGTGCTGCGCTGGATTGCCCAAAGCGAATCGCGCGAGATATCGACCGCCACCGCCTTGTTGCTGGTCGTGGGCATTGCGTTCCTGATGCTGCAGATTGGCCTGTCGATGGCGCTGGGCGCCTTTCTCGCCGGCGTGCTGCTGGCCGACAGCGAGTTCCGCGCCGAGCTCGAGACCGATATCGAACCCTTCAAGGGACTGCTGCTGGGCCTGTTCTTCATCGCGGTGGGCATGAGCATCGATTTCGCGGTCATCGTGCAGGCGCCGCTGGCCATGCTGGTGCTGGTGCTGCTGTTCTTGCTGATCAAGTGCGTGGTCATCTATGGCCTGGCCCAGCTGCTGCGCATGCCGGTGCAAGAGCGCCCGCTGTTTACCCTGCTGCTGGCCCAGGGCGGGGAGTTTGCCTTTGTGGTGTTCAGCGCCGCCCAGGCGCAGCGCATCTTGACGCCCCAGCAGTCGTCCCTGCTGATCGGTTCGGTCGCCATCTCGATGGTGGCCACGCCGCTGATCGTGGCGGCGATGGACCGCTGGCTGATGCCGCGCTTTGCCAACCTTGCCAAGGGGGGCGATACACCACCCGAGCTGAGCGAGCAGCAGGAAGCCACCGTGCTGATCGCCGGCTTTGGCCGCTATGGCCAGATCGTCACCCGCGTGCTGCTGAGCCAGGGCATCAAGGCCGTCATCCTGGACCACAGCGTGGAGATGCTGGAAGTGGCACAGAACTTTGGCTACCGCGTCTTTTATGGCGATGCCACGCGCCAGGACCTGCTGCGCATTGCTGGCGCCGAGAAGGCCGAGGTCATGGTGATTGCGGTCGATGACGAGCTGCAGACCAACCAGATCGTGCGCCTGGTGCAGCAGCATTTTCCGCACCTCAAGATCGTCGCCCGGGCCAAGGATGTGGCGCACTGGTATGCGCTGCGTGACATGGGCGTGCACCATGTGGACCGCGAGGTGTTTGACTCCAGCCTGCAGACGGCCGAGAAGGCTTTGGAGCTGATGGGCTACAGCGCCGAAGACGCCCAGTATGTGGTAACCGTGTTCCGCGCGCACAACATTGAGCTGTCCGACAAGATGTACGAACACCACCATGACCGCGAAACCATGCTGGCCGTTGCCAAGCAGGGCCGCGAGCAGCTGGTCGAGCAAATGGCGCGCGAGCGGCAGGAGCGCCAAGAGCAGGTGCAGGAAGCCAAGGACGCGCCAAGCAGCCCCTACCCACCGCCGCCCGAAGACCCGCACAGCCAGATCTGAGCTCTCGCGCCGCACAAAACCGGCTTAACCACAACCCAGCGTAGCTGCCAGGTGCATGCTACGCTGTGCGCCCTATGTTCAACCCCTCCCAAGCCGATGTCCGGCGTTTTTTCTGCGCCGCCTATGCCAAGCACCAGGCGGGCCAGCCCATGGAAGCCATCGAGACCCTGGCCAGCCTATGGATCGATGAGCACCCGGAATACCGTGAAGACCTGAGCGACGTCGATGCGGCCATCGCCCGCAACTACGACCTGACGCCGGAAAAGACCAACCCCTTCCTGCACCTGTCTATGCACCTGTCGATCAGCGAGCAGTGCAGCATTGACCAGCCGCGCGGCATTCGCCAGGCGGTGGAGCTGCTGGCCAAGCGCCTGGGCTCACTGCACGACGCCCACCATGTGGCCATGGAATGCCTGGGCACGATGCTGTGGGAGAGCCAGCGCTCAGGCCGCCCGCCCGATGGCAATGCCTATGTGGCCGCTGTGCAGCGCCAAGCCACCAAAGACTGAGCGCCTAGTCGCCAACCGCTTTAATTAGCTGCCTGCTTGCTGCGAAAGCGCGACTCGGGCACGATCTGCAGCGGGCCATCCAGGCTGCCAATGTAGTTGGCCAGCGCCTTCATCTCGGCATGGGTCAGCTGCTTGGCCATGCCCACCATGATCGGGTGGTTGCGGCCGATGCGGGCGTTTTTCTCGATGGTGTAGGACTTGAGCGCCGCGTAGAGGTAGTCGGGATGCTGACCACCCAGCTTGGCGTACGAAGGATCGAGCGGCTTGGAGAAGTTGTCGCCATGGCAGCTGACGCAGGTGCCTTTTTTCAGCAGCTCGGCCACTTCGGCGCTGGGTACCTTGGACGGTTTGTCTGCCAGCTGGGTCTCGCCCACCGTGTGCTGCGCGTAGTAGGCAGCCAGATCGGCAATATCTTGCTCGCTCAGCGAATCGGCAATGGCACGCATCGTCGGGTGTTTGCGGTCGCCCTTCTTGTAGGCATGCAGGGCCGCGTCGATGTATTTTTCGCTCTGGCCCGAAATCTTGGGCACCTGGTAGACCTCGGGGAAGCTGGCCTTGTAGCCCACAATGCCGTGGCAGCCGATGCACATCGCCACCTTGCCCTCAGCCGCCTTGGCATTGCCCTTGATCTCCTGCGCGCAGACTGCGCCGGTCGCTGACGCGACAAGCAAGGCAAATATCGTGGTCCATCTTTTATTCATTGTGCGCACAATCGTGTGGTTCAGGCCGCCGCAGTGATGCGGAGATCTGGGTTTATAGTCAACGCTGTACTGGCCCCGTCATCACGATTCTGCATCCACTTCCATGAAATTCCAAGGCACACAGAACTACGTCGCGACCAATGACCTCATGCTGGCGGTCAATGCGGCAATTACCCTTCAAAGACCGCTTCTCGTCAAGGGGGAACCAGGGACAGGGAAAACCATGCTGGCGGAGGAGGTTGCACAGGCGCTAGGCATGCCGCTGCTGCAGTGGCATATCAAGTCCACCACCAAGGCCCAGCAGGGTTTGTATGAGTACGATGCGGTCAGTCGTCTGCGTGACAGCCAGCTCGCCGACCCCGAGAGCGCAGCCCGCGTCAAGGACATCAACAACTACATCCTCAAGGGCGTGCTCTGGCAGGCCTTCACGGCCGACGCGCCGGTGGCGCTGCTGATCGACGAGATCGACAAGGCGGATATCGAATTCCCCAATGACCTCTTGCGCGAAATCGATCGCATGGAGTTCTACTGCTACGAGACGCGCCAGATGATCCGCGCCAAGCACCGCCCGCTGGTGGTCATCACCTCGAACAACGAAAAGGAACTCCCGGACGCCTTCCTGCGCCGCTGCTTTTTCCACTACATCAAGTTCCCCGATGCCGAGACCATGCAGCAGATTGTGGCCGTGCACTTTCCTGCACTCAAGCAGGAGCTGCTGTCGGCGGCGATGAAGGTGTTCTTCGACATCCGCAACCTGCCGGGCCTGAAGAAAAAGCCCTCCACCAGCGAGCTGATCGACTGGCTCAAACTGCTGGTGGCCGAGGACATTCCGCCCGAAGTGCTGCAGACGGCCGACCAGAAAATCGCCATTCCGCCGCTGGTGGGCGCGTTGCTGAAGAACGAGCAGGATGTGAGCCTGTTTGAAAAGCTGGTGTTCATGAACCAGCGCAACCGCTAAAAACGCCATGGCCACCCCACAGCAACTGCTGATCGAAGGGCTGAGCGACGCGGCCGGTTTTCTCGCCGGCGCGCTGCTGGGCTGGGGCATTGGCGCGCTGCTGGGCTGGCAGCTGTTCTCCGAAGGCTATGGCGCCAGCAGCATCGCCGCCATTGCGCTGGTGGGCCTGGGCGGCGGCGCCGGCTTGCAACTGGCCCGGCGCTGGCGCATCCGCCGCAACAACCACACTGAATAGGACGAGGCAATGGCCTTTGTAGAACCCACCGAACTGCGCGCCCGTGGCGTGCTGCTGACCCCGCTGACCTTGGCGCATGAGGCAGGCCTGCGCGCCGCCGCGCAAGACGGTGAGCTGTGGACCATCCGCGTCACCTCGGTGCCCGAGCCCGAGAACACCCGCGCCTACATCGAGCAAGCCCTGGCGATGCGCGAAGCGGGCAGCCGCATGCCCTTTGCGGTCGTAGACGAGGCCAGCGGCCAGCTGCTGGGTACCAGCAGCTACCACGACATCGTGCCAGCGCTCAAACGCGTGGAGATTGGCTATACCTGGTACGCCCGCAGCGTGCAGCGCAGCCATGTCAACACCACCTGCAAGCTGCTGCTGCTGACCCATGCCTTTGAGACGTTGGGCGCAGCCGTCGTGGGCTGGCGCACCGACAACTACAACTTTGCCAGCCAGCGCGCGATTGAGCGCCTGGGCGCCAAGAAGGACGGCGTCATCCGCCACCATGCACCGCGCCGCGATGGCACCGTGCGCGACACCGTGCTCTACAGCATGCTCGCCGGTGAATGGCCCGAGGCCAAGGCGCAGCTGCTGTACCTGCTGAACCAGCCGCGCTGACATTAAAGAGACGGCTGATTTAAGCCGTCTGCAGGTTCAGCACGCCCAGGTACTGCTCGGGCAGAATCTGGCGCAGATGGGTTTTGACATTGTCGGCATAGCCGGTGTTGGTCATCTGCTCGAGGAAAGTGACCATGTCCACCAGACCCAGGAGCAGCTCGGTCTCGTCACTGGCCTGCTGCACCCGCACGGCCAGTGCCATCGCATCGGCACTGCGCTGCATCTGCAAAATCCCCACCGCATACATCTTGCAGCCCGCCAGCGAACGTTTGCTGCCCTGGCTGGCACGCGTTTGCTCGACATAGACGGGGGCCGCAGGCGGTCTGGGAGCGGCCTGCACCGGCGGCGCAGGCGCTGCAACCGGTGGCGGTAGCGGTGGGGCCGGAGGAGGCGGTGGTGGTGGCGGCGGCGGAGCAGGCGGCTGTTGCATCGCCAGATAACCGGCCGTGACCAGGGCATCGAGCACGCTGCCAGCGCTGTCCCCGACCCAACGCGCGATCTCTTGACGCGAGCGGTTGCCATCGCACAAGATCAGAATCTGGCGCTCCTGCACGGACAGGCTGCCGCGGTCACGCAACGCCTGGCGTGCCTTGTCCGTTTTGATCATCACCATGACAGCTTGCCTTTTGAGTACCCGTTAGACTGGAGAGGCTAGCGCCAAACTGTTACGGATTGTTTACAAGACCATGTTGATAGACTTTTTCTACACCTTGCGCGCGGCCAAGTTGCCAGTGTCGGTCAAGGAGCTGCTCACCCTGCTCGAAGCACTGGACAAGGGCCTGGCCGGGCCCCGCTCCGAAGACGCCTGGAGCCTGGACGATTTCTATTTTCTGGCCAGGCTCTGCCTCGTCAAGGATGAAAAGCTGTTCGACAAGTTCGACCAGGCCTTTGGCGCCTACTTCAAGGGCATGGAGATGCTCACCGACTGGAAGAAGGAGCTGCCCGAGGACTGGCTCAAGCAGGTGCTGGAAAAAGAGCTGAGCGCCGAGCAAAAGGCCGCCATCGAGGCGATGGGCTGGGACGAGCTGATGGAGACGCTCAAAAAACGCCTGGAAGAGCAAAAAGGCCGGCACGAAGGCGGCAACAAATGGATTGGCACCAACGGCACCAGCCCCTTTGGCCATGGCGGCTATAACCCGGCAGGTGTGCGCATTGGCGGCCCGGGCAAGAGCCGCAGCGCCGTCAAGGTCTGGGAGCAGCGCGCCTACCGCGACTACGACGACACCCAGGAGCTGGGCACCCGCAATATCAAGGTGGCGCTGCGCCGCCTGCGCCGCTTTGCCCGGGAAGGCAATGAGCTGGAGCTGGACCTGCCAGACACCATCCGCGCGACTGCGGCCAATGCCGGCTACCTTGATATCAAGATGGTGCCCGAGCGCCATAACCATGTGAAGGTACTGCTGCTGATGGATGTGGGCGGCACCATGGACGACCATATTCAACGCGTCGAGGAATTATTCAGCGCCGTCAAAAGCGAGTTCAAGCACCTCGAGTTTTATTATTTCCACAATTGCGTCTACGACTATATGTGGAAGAACAATAAACGCCGCTACGCTGAGAAATTCCCCACCTGGGACATCATCAGAAAATATAACAAAGATTACAAACTCATCTTTGTGGGCGATGCCACAATGAGTCCATACGAAGTCCTACAAGCAGGAGGCTCTGTTGAGTACAACAATGAGGAACCTGGGGCCGAGTGGCTTAAGCGATTGACCCACGCCTTTCCCAAACACGCCTGGATCAATCCGGAGCCCCAAGGCGTGTGGCAATACCGCCAAAGCATCAGCCTGATACAACAACTCGTAGGCGACCGTATGTTTCCCCTGTCACTCAAAGGGCTGGAGGACACCATGCGCTTGCTGTCAAAGTGACCATGCGACACCGTCTGACAACGCCGGTTCTGCCGGCGTTTTTTATTCTTACTGCTGCCCTGCTGGCAGGCTGCAGCAGCACCCCCAAGGCCGACGACGCGGACGACACCGCGACGCATGCCAGCAGCGAGCCCGCGTTTGATATCACTGTCAAGGCACCCAAGAAAGTGCGCGAGTACCTGGAGCAGTATGTCGAGCTCAAGCGCTACCGCAACTTTCCCGGCCTGCAGATGAGCGAGATGACGCGCCTGCTGGGCGGCGCCGATGAGAATGTGCGCGAGCTGATGGGCACCCTGGGCTACTTCAGCCCCGAAATCAAGATCGACGCCTACGACACCGGCGCTGCCCCTGCCGACAGTGGCATATCGGCAGAAAACAGCCAGACAAGGCCGCAGCTGGTCATCGAGGTCGAGCCCGGCCCGCAGACCAAGGTGACCGAGGTGGCGCTGGACTACAGCGGTGAGGTCACCGAGGAGAAGAACTTTGCCGCGCGCCGCGCGCGCTTCGAGCGCAACTGGGATCTGCAGCCCGGCGAGGGCTTTACCCAAAAGGAATGGAGCAGCGCCAAGTCCGAGGGCCTGCGCAGCCTGCAGCGCAACCGCTACCCCACCGCCAAGATCAGCAACAGCCAGGCCAATATCGATGGCGATAGCAACGAAGCCAAGCTCTCGGTGGGCTATGACAGCGGCCCGCTCTACAAGTTTGGCCCGCTGCGCATCGAAGGCGCCGAGCGCTATGACGCCCAAGGCATTGCCCGCATTGCACGGCTGCCCAGCGGCCAGAACTACAGCGAGGCCGACATGCTCGATGCCCAGACCCGGCTGGCAGGCAGCGGCTACTACGACTCGGTGTTTTTGACGCTGGACACCGACACCGCCAACCCCAAGGAAGCAGCGGTAATCGCCCAGGTGCGCGAGGCCAAGATGCAAAAGGTGGTGTTCGGTATCGGTATGTCCACCGACACTGGGCCGCGCCTGAGCCTGGACCACACGCACAACAAGATGCCCTGGCTGGGTTGGCGCGCGGTGAGCAAGTTCTCGTTCGAGCGCGACAAGAAGCTGCTGTCCACCGAATGGACCGACCTGCCCAAGGAGAGCGGCTGGGCCTACTTTGGTGCGGGCGAGGTCAAGCGCGAGCTCAACGGCGACTTCACCGTCAACTCCATGCAGCTGCGCGGCGGCCACAAAAAGAGCAGCGACCATATCGACCGCAGCGCCTTCTTGCAGTACGACTTCTCGTCGGTGCAGGGCCAGGAGAAGATCCCATCGAGCAGCGCCTTGAGTGTGAACTACGGCTGGACGGGCCGCTATTTCAACAACAACACCGACCCCACGCGCGGCTACGGCATTGCCGCCGAGCTGGGCGCGGGCTACACCATCACGCCGGACCGCGACCCCTTTGTACGCAGCCTGCTGCGCTGGCAAGGCTTTGTGCCGGCAGGCAAGGTCACCGCGCCCAACGGCAGCTCGCGCAGCGCCCGCATAGCGCTGCGTGCCGAGGGCGGTGCCATCCTCGCCAAGGACTCGGCCGTGATCCCCGCCACCCAGCTGTTCATCACCGGTGGTGACACCACCGTGCGCGGCTACGGCTACAAAAAGATCGGCACCCGCGTGGCCGATGACCAGGTCTATGGCGGCCGCTACATGTATGTGGGCAGTGTCGAGTACCAGCGTCCCCTGGTGCGCAATGGCGAGATCAGCGCCTGGGAATCGGCCGTGTTTGCCGATGTGGGCTCGGTCGCAGACAAGGCCGGCGATCTGTCGCCCTACTGGGGCATTGGCACGGGCCTGCGCTGGCGCAGCCCCGTGGGCGCGCTGCAGGCCGATGTGGCCTATGGCTTGAAAGACGAACGTTTCCGCTTGCACCTGCGTCTGGGATACAGCTTCTAAAACATGGCAGATACACACGCAACCGCACCCACCGCCAGCGCAGCGCAACCAGCGGCGTCGCCGCCCAGCGGCCCTTCTTCCCCCAAAAAACGTAGCGGCCTGCGGCGCGCCGTGCGCGCGCTGCTGTGGCTGTTTGCCGCCCTGATCCTGCTGCTGGCGGCCTTGCTGGGCGGCGCCTGGTGGTGGAGCGGGCAGAACGATTCGCTCGCCCGAACCATCACCCTGGCCCAGCGCTTTTTGCCGGCCGACATGCAGCTGCAAGCACAGGACGTGCAAGGCAGCCTGCGCGGCGGCGGCAGCATTGGCCAGCTGCGGTGGAGCAACCCGTCGATCAGCGTACAGGTGGACCAGGCCACCATTGGCTGGAGCCTGGACAAGATCTGGGACCGCGAGCTGCGCCTGGCGCCCATCCATATCGCCAAGCTCAGCATCACGCCGTCGGGCATCGACCAACCCAAGGAACCCAGCCAGCCTCTGGAGCAGCTGCCCCTGCCGCTGCGCGTGCTGGAGGTGCCCTTCGCGGTGGACGAAATCGTCTGGGCCGCGCCGCAGCCCATCACCGTCACGCAACTGCAGGGCCACTACCTTTATGCCGCTGACAAGCACCAGCTGCAGATCGACAAGGTCGAGGCCTTCAACAGCCGCCTGCAGCTCAAAGCCGATGTGGATGCACTGGCGCCCATGCAGATCGCTGCCGATCTGAAAGCCCAGCTGGACCAGCCCGCCACCGACACCCTGCCCGCCATCCTGGCCGATGCCGGTGTGCAGGTGACCGGTACCTTGTCCGGCCTGGATGCCGCCTTGCGCGTGCAGGCCCAGGTCAAGCCGCAGTTTGAGGCAGCGGCCCCCAAGCCCACGGCGGCCGATGCACCGGCACCCACCGCCGCCCGCAAAAAGACGGCCGCCAAGGCGCCATCGGCGCAAGAGAAAGCCGCCAAGGCCCAGGCCGCCCGCTCCGCCCAGGCGTTGGCGGGCGCAGCGCCGATGCAGGCCGATGTCGATGCCACCGTCTACCCTTGGCGCCCCTGGCCGCTGGGCCCCGCGCAGGCCCAGCTGCAAAGCGTCAACTTGGCTGCCTTTTTGCCCAGTCTGCCCACCACCTTGCTCAATGGCCAGTTGGCAGTGACGGAGGCGGCCGCTGATCTGCTGAGCAGCACCCATGCCGCCCATCCAGCGCCCGCAGTGGTGGATGCGCCGGTGGACCCCATGGCCACCAGCAGCGCAGCACCAGCAGATTCCGACACCTCGCCGACCAAACCCGCAGCACCCCCTGCGCTGCTGCCGGTGCCACTCGATATCCAGATCGATATCAGCAACGCCCTGCCCGGCCCCATCAACCACCAGCTTCTGCCGGTGAGCGCCGTGCAGACCCATGCGCTGTTTGATGGCCAGCGGGTGGACGTGCTCGAAGGCAGCGAAGTCCAGCTGGGCAGCGGCAGCCTGAGCGCCCAAGGCCACTACCGCCTGGCCGACCACCATGCCGGTATCCAGGCGGCATTGCGCGCGGTCAACCCCGCACTGGTCGATACCCGCATCGACAGTGCACCACTGTCGGGCAGCCTTTCGGCCCAGTCGCAAAACGACGCCATTGTGTTTGACGCCAACATCACGTCCGAGCGCCGCACACCGGCCAAGGCCACCGCAGCGAGCACCAGCTTGCCGATCGACCGCGTGATCGCCAAGGGCCAGTGGAAAGCGCCCGCGCTGCAGCTGCAGAGCGCGCAGATCGATGCGCTGGGCGCCCACATCAGCGCCAAGCAGCTGACCGCCAACATCGACCAGCGCAGCGGCGCGGGCGAGCTGTCGGTGCAGGCGCCCGGTGCCAACCTGGACGCCAAGGCGCAGGCCGCGCCCCAGCAAGGCCAGGGCACCATCGCACTGCGCCTGAGCAGCGCCGAGCAACTGCTGCAATGGCTGCGCAAGCTGCCGGGCATGGCCCAGGCACTGCCCGAAGGCATGCTGGCCCAGGGCAGCCTCGACGCCAAGCTGCGCTTTAGCGGTGGCTATGGCGATGCACTGCGCCAGCTGCAGCAAGCGGGGCTGCTGGCCCAGCTGCCTGCGGGCATTCCTTCCGGTGGCCAGCCTTTTGCGCTGGATGCCAACATCAGCACCCCACAGCTGAGCCTGCGCACCAGCGCCGATGCTGCGGACCTGTGGCAGCTGCGCGATACCGAGCTGGCCCTGGTTGGCAACCTCAAAAAAGTGCAGCTCGATCTGCGTGCCCAAGCCCAGCACGGCGAGCAGCAGATGGCTGCCCAGGTCAGCCTGGCCGCCAACAGCACGGCGGCCAAACAGTGGAGCGGCGCCTTGAGCAAGCTGCAAGCGCGCGCCACGCTGCCGCCCAACAAGGCGCCGTGGCAGCTGCAGCTGCAGCAGCCGCTGGACTTCAAACTGCAGCTGCCTGCCGGCAACCAACCGCTGCGCGCCAGCACCGGCGCCAGCCAGTTGCAGCTGACCGGGCCCGAGCCCGGCACGGTCACCCTGCAATGGAACCCCCTGCAGTTCAGCCAAGGGGCCGACCAGGCCGTGCAGCTGCAAAGCACCGGCAGCCTGCAAGGCCTGCCCCTGCGCTGGATCCGTGCTTTCCAAAAGCCCGCCCCCAGCCAGGCGCAAAAGCACAGCCCGCTCGATTCGGACCTGGTGGTCCAGGGCCGCTGGGATGTCAACACGCAAAACGGCCTCAACGCCAAGGTCGAAGTCGAGCGCGCCAGCGGCGATCTGCAACTGCACACCCAGGGCAGCGCGCCTACCAACGTCACCTTCCACTCCAGCGGCAAGGAAGGCGCCGTGTCCAAGGCCTTCTCGGCCGAAGGCCAGACGATCATCGCCCGCATCCGCACCGCCAAGGTCGAGCTGACCGTGCAGGACCGCCAGCTGCGCAGCCGCGTGCAATGGGATTCGGTCAACGCAGGCCAGCTCACGGCCGATGTGCAAACGGCGCTGCAGTACGAAGGCAAGAACTACCTGGGCGCCACCGTGGCCCCCGATGCACCGCTGTCCGGCAACGTGCAGGCCCAAATGCCTGACCTGGGCATCTGGGCCAGCTTTGCCCCACCGGGCTGGCGCGTGGCCGGCAGCCTGGCAGCCAATGTGCAGCTGGCAGGCAACCTGCAAGACCCGCGCTGGAGCGGCAGCATCACCGCCGACAAGATGCGTATCCAGTCGCAACTGGATGGCGTGGACCTGCGCAACGGCAGCCTGCGCGCCCAGCTCAACGGCAATACGCTGGAGCTGCAAAGCCTGCACTTTGACGGCGGCGAAGGCAGCCGTGCGCGCATTGCCGGCTACAGCGGCAACCTGACGGCCGCGCCCACCAGCGGCGGCACGCTCGACGCCACCGGCACCATCAGCTGGACCATGCCGCAAAACGGCGCCGCGCCCGATATCCGCATGGACATCCGCACCCAGGCCAAGGCCTTGCAGGTGCTGGTGCGCGCCGACCGCCAGGTCAGCGTCTCCGGCCAGGTGCGCAGCCAGCTGCAGCAAGGCCAGATGAGCATTACCGGCGACCTGACCGTGGACCGCGCCAGCATCATGCTGGCCGATGAATCCTCACCCACGCTGGGCAGCGATGTGGTGGTCAGCACCAAGGCCAGCCGCGCAGCGGCTGCCGAAAAAGCCAAGCAAGAAGCGGCCAAGGCTGCGCAGGCCAAGCTCGGCGCTCCGGCTGGCCGGGTCGAGCCCGCCAAGCCGCTGATCCTGAACGTCAAGCTCGACATGGGCCGTGACTTTGCGCTGCAAGGCTATGGCATCACCACGCGCCTGACTGGCACGCTCAATGTGCAAAGCAGCGGCGGCGCCGGCATTGGCATGCCGCGCATCACCGGCGTCATCAGCACCGAAGAAGGCCGCTACCGCGCCTGGGGCCAGGTGCTGAATGTGGAAACCGGCCTGATCCGCTTCAACGGCCCCTACAACAACCCCTCGCTCGATATTCTGGCGCTGCGCCCCAATATCGCCGTCAAGGCTGGCGTGCAGGTCAGCGGCTCGGCGCAGGCGCCACGCGTGAGCCTGTACTCCAACCCCGAGATGCCTGATGCAGAAAAAATCTCCTGGGTGGTGATGGGGCGCGACCCTGCTGGCGGCGGCGCCAGCAGCGCGCTGATGCAGCAAGCGGCGCTGGCCTTGCTCAGCGGCGGCTCGGGCGAGAGCGTGACCGGCAATATCGCCAAGAGCCTGGGCCTGGACGAAATCGGCTTTGGCGGCACCGACCGCGATTCGGCCAGCCTGTCCGTCGGCAAGCGCCTGTCGCAAGACCTGTACGTGACCTACGAAGCGGGCCTGGCCGGCACCTTGGGCGCCCTCTACATCTTCTACGACTTCACGCGCAACCTGCAGCTGCGCGGCTCAGCCGGTACGACCAGCGCGCTGGACCTGATCTATACCTTGCGCTATGACTGATGGAGCCGCTGAGCGCCTGCCATGCGCCATGTGACCTATGACAGGCCCCCGCAGTTGCAAAACGGCGGGGGCCTGTTTGCCAGGGGCTCGGCAGACGTTGGGCTCAGCGTTGCGCTGGCAGCATAGGCATCAATCCGTGCCCATGCCGAAGAATCCAGCACCGGACCACGGCGCAGCGCCCGGCGCATCGCGCTGGCCCCTCACTCTGGCGGCCATGCGCTCTGGGAGCTGGGACAGTACCTTGGGGAAAGCGCGGCAGTAGGCCGTTTGCACACCCGCCATCTCAGCGAGCTGGCGATAGCTGATCCAGGCACCCTCCGGAACCGCGCAGGCCACCTGTTGAACCCTCTCCTGCCACTGGTCGCTGAACGCTGGCCCCTTGGCACGGCTCAGCGATACCTCGGCACCACGGCGAATGGTGCCGCCTCTCAACACGCGGGCGAGCATGCCCCTGTCTCGGCCGATCGAAGCGAGGGTGCCCGGGCACCTGCGCTCCAGCAACCGGCAAGGTTCACAGAGAAAGCTGATCGCGACGACAACCTCGCTGCCCATGCGCAACAGATCACCGGAGGCCAACCCGCTGGTGGAGAAATCCACCCGCATATTCTCTCGGAGCGAGCCTTCCGCCAAGCCCCAGCGCTGGTAGGCATCAGTGCCGGCGACGAGCAGCTGCCGGGGGGATAACGAGGAAGCATGCCGGTCGCCAGCCAGCCCATAGCCGCCCAGCGCCTGGACTTCGGCCACGGAACGGGGTTCTGGCTCCTGGACCACCCTGACGTAGAGCGCCTGCAAGGAGCCCAGGGGTTGCCAGCTGTCTTGGAGGTCGGCCAAGGAGGGGAGTGGGATGGGATGAACGGGGAACATGCGCTGCCATTTTGCGCTTCCCAACGCTGGTGTTGGGTTTTCCCCCGAACTGACCGCTGATGCTTTGAAGGCCCATGAACATGCCTCTACCCCTCCCCCCGCTGCGCAAGCACAAAAGGGGCGCGGGGGGAAGAAGAAAACCCAGGTGGACGAAAAGCCCAAGCTCAGCGCTGCCGCTGCGCAGGCCGCGATTGCCGAGGCTATGCAAGCCGCCGAGTCGCAAAACCCCGCTGACGCGGCCCAGATCCGGGATGCTGGCCAGGAAGACATACCAGGCGCGGCCGCAGCCGCGCAGGATGACGAGGCGCAGGATGACGAGGCGCAGGATGACGAGGCGCAGGATGACGAGGCGGGGGCGGGGGGGGGGACCCCCCCCCCCCCCCCCCCCCCCCCCCGGGGGGGGGGGGGGGGGGGCCCCCCCCCGCCCCCCCCCCCCCCCCCCCCCCCCCCCCCCCCCGCCCCCCCCCCCCCCCCCCCCC
>NZ_JBBGZG010000003.1:251952-315295 GCF_037479315.1 Comamonas sp. MYb69 | reverse complement strand
GGCTGTGGCTAACGCCCAGCCTGCGCCAACGACCACTTCGGAGGATGCTGAGCTGGCAACCACCACTGAGCCCCCTGCAGACACGCCCGCCGCCGGCGGCGAGCGCATCCCCGTGGGATCACCCGTCACGATCATCCGCGTTGCGCTCGATCCAAGCCTTGCCAACTGGGGCGGTATGACCGGCAACGTCTTCCGCGACCTGGGCGCCAAGGGCTACGAGGTGGCAATGCCCCACCCAAAGCGCGGTACCAAGAAGTTCGTCAAGTTCGCAGCCGACCAAGTGCAAGAGGTAGCACATGTCTAAAGGTCACTATTCACACGCCTGCACATGCCCTAGCGGTAATGGCTCTTTGCGCTGGCCAAGTACATCCCATGTTGGGCTGCGAAAGCCAGCCTTCCTCGCCCAATTCAATGGCCAAGGTGGAGATCAATTAAGCAATGACGGCTATAGCACCGAGCAGATGCACTCCTACGCAGCATGGGCAGTGGCAGCCCATGCGCCCCTAGTTCCTGACGCGAACAAGCTCCGCGCAGAAGTTCTAGAGCACGCCACAAAAGGCTCGCAGCTTGTCCGCACGCTATTCAATGAGCCGACCGGCACGATTTCAAATGTGGAAGTGGGTGACTGGATTGAACGCGCCCAGAAGTACCTCGTCCTCATCACCTTTCCATCACTTGCAGCTACGGAGGCCCCCTCGGCATGTGATCTGACAGCGGTGCTGGCCAAGATAGTGGCTGATGCAGCGCCAGAAGGCGGCAATGCCACTCACCGATGCGCGAACGACTGACCCGTTACAGGAAAAAGGAAAACTAATATGACCCGCCGTGCTACGGTCGCCGCTTCTCCAGAAACCTCAAGCCCCAGCTTGGTCACGCAAATGTTAGTGGCTGAAAAGTATGGCTTGCGTCTTGATATCAACCAACTCGCAAAAGTGTTAGGCATCTCACCAGGAACAGTGCTAAATCGCATCAGCGCAAACACCTTTGGTATACAAACGTATATCGACAATGGCAAACGTTATGCGGATTTTAGAGACGTAGCAAAACACTTTGACACGATCAGGGAAAGTGGCATGAGGTTAACTCGCACCACTAATTCGGATCATCAAAGCGTAAAAACTTGACTCCACATGTATTCTCTATACTTTTGAGGAAGTTATACATTTTAAGTTTTTGAAGGCATCCCGGCTCATAAGCGAGTCTTAAATAAATTCCTAAATCGCGCTCATTAATTTGCCTCTCACCAATGGCAAATTTTAAACCTTGAGAAATAATTCTAATAACATCATGACCTTGTGATAACTGCCACGGCTCGACAATAGGAATATGAAGATGCAAGTGAGATATCAATTCTTCATTACTAATGCTTGCTAGTTGAGCATATGAAGCTCTTAATTCTTCGACATTCAGCATCCAGTCATTAGCATTAATAAATCTATACGGGGACAGTTTATCAAAATCTACTCTATGAGAGAGTTTATGGTTCAGAAAACGTAATTTTCCAAATTCACTCGATAGACGTTCAACATGATTTTCAACACTTAAACCATTAGCCTCCTCAAACGATTTCACCTTTTCTTTTGCCGCAAGCTCAGCTATAGCTTTTCTTAGAGCCCGACTTCTTACTATAGTTATTTCAAGATCGTTTTCATCCGTCGAAATTAACATATTTGGGTGATGCACAACACCATTTAATCCATCGAAATCTCGATCATAGACGCCTGTAATATTCTTCTTTTTTAAAGTAGATAACAAGCCACTGGCACCTACCAACTTCTCTTTGCCTTCACAGATCACTAGCGATATATTTTCATCATTAACAAAGCTACGCCAAAACTTACCATCATCTTCCCCTTCAACCAAGAAATGAATACCTTGGAAATTGGCGTTCATCATGACTACTTCGTTATAAATGATCCGCGGGGTTTTACTTACAGCAAATGCATTAGTCACCAAGCTAACTCCTGAGTACTACTTTTTGTTTGAATCTATAGTGGAAGAAAGCTCCACAAGTAGATCAGATCGATCCCCCACAATATATGGAGAATGAGTTGCCATCAGAACATCAAACTGAGCAATACTTATAATTTCGGCAATATCATTTATAAATTCTTTTTGCCAACTTATATGCAAAGACAATTCTGGCTCATCAATCATAACCAACGCATTAGGACTGACTTTGAAAAGTAAATCGTATACCAAAACTAGCTCATGCTGCTCACCCGAAGAAAGTGCAGATACATTAATTGATTGATCACCTACACTTGTAACAATCAATCCACGCTCTCGATTTATAGAAAGAGTTTTATTTGTAAACTTTCTATTTAAAACATCTAAAAAAATTTCGATCCTATTCGACAGCGATTCTAAAATCGCCATCTTTTCAGTCATGTCATGCACATATACCGACATAACCGAGAGCTGCGAACGATCAAGATTGTCAAGATTAGGACTCCATAAGGCACTTACGTCAGTATCATTTTTATCGAGGATTCCGAGTGTTTTAAAATTTTCTCTTTTAAGCTCTACACTTCTCATTTTCTCAAACAATTCTTCCGCATCCAAAACGTTTGGAAAACCGTTAAGCAATCTTTGAGGAAATGATTGATCAAGCTTTTGAGATTGCTTGGCATACTCGACAAGAGATGCTTCAATTCGAGACTTTAGATCATTGGAATACTCCAAAACTGTAGACGTCATTCTTTCATTTTTACTCTCTCGGAGTCTGAACTCAGGCGCTTCTTTTGGAAATTTTATGAGCCGTTGAGTTTCAATTAAATGAGCACCAATTTCTTCTCTAATTTTTTTAGAGCAGTTGGCTCAACAGCTTTCATTGCTGAAGATGTGAGATATGAATAAGCATCAGATCTACTTAGAATTTCTTCATCAAGAAATACTTCATCTGTTCGCCTATCAATCCACTTATTATCTGCCGTCTGCAATAAATAACCAGATTTATTTGCAAGCTCCTTCGCAAAACGATGCACATCAAACTCATTTGATGCAGAAATAAAAGCTCCATTTTTTCCTGGATAAATATAATAAATCCTAAACGCTTTTCTATCATTTTTATTTTTGAAATTTTCAAAGCGAACTGAAGTCTGATTACTAAATTGAATTTCAAATTCATTAAATTTAGTATTAATCATCTCAATATATCTACCTTTTAAAAAGGCAAATATTAGCTTCAGAAATACTGTTTCCCTACGCCATTAGGACCATGAATTACTGTTATTCGATCTTTATCCAAAACAACTTCGTGATCGTACAGTCCAAACAGGCCAGAGACGCGAATGGATCTAACTCTTAAGGTTTCATTGTTCATAATGCATCTCTTTTTACAATAACTATTAAGCAATTCACTGGAAATTCGATCGAATCAACGATGCAGATCTTCTGGACGTAAGTTAGTGTAACGCTTCAGTGTTTCCCATTTTTTATGTCCTGTCACTAAAGCCACTTCCTGTATCGCATAGCCTTCCTCGAACAATCGGCTGGTTCCCTCATGCCTCATATCATGCAACCGAAGATCAGGGATGTTGAGCGCTACCCTTGCATCCTTGAAATACTTACTGACCGTCTGAGGGTGGACCGTGAAAATTCGCGGATCACCTTCTACTACTGGTTGTGCTAACGCCACGTCCCAGGACTCCCCTAGGAGCGGCACCCACTGGTCGTTGGTTTTTTTGGAACGTGGATCTTTGCGCTGACGAATAAGAACCAGACGCTTTTTTGCATCTATGTCGGCCCGCAGAAGTCCGCATATCTCACTGCGGCGCATGGCCGTCAGCGCAGCAAAATAAACAAAGTCTGCGTACACCTTCCCTCTATGCTGCTTTAACCACGCGAGGATGCGTGCAAGCTCATCTTCTTGCGGTCGACGCTCTCGCTTGCCCCCTGACCCAATCAGACTCATGTGTTTGAGCACTGGCCTAGCCATCCCCACCGCATCAGGCAGTTGTAGCCGCAAAAACGATCCGGTGTAGCGCATCACAGTACCTAGCTTCGATACATCCATGTTGACTGTGTAGGGACCTGCGCCTTCTTCCTTTCGGACCAAGCAAAAGCCCACCAGGTCATCGACAGTCAGCCGCAGCGCATCAAGCTGACCAAGGCGCAGATCAAGGGCCTTTAACATGTAGTGCGAATTGGACTTGTCTGAAATTGGCCGCGTCTTCTCCATGAGCTTGCGATACTCCTGTATCAGTTCGCTGACGGAGTATGATCCGCCGCGCACGACATCACCAGTGGGGGCCTGACCGGCGCCAAGATCTGCCTCGATGCGGGTAGCCCCAAGCAACCGCTTGAGCCTTGACCGGGAAGGTTTTGCAATATGATGGAGACCCCTTGCGACGGACAAGTGCCCGCCACTTACCGTTGACCTGTGTGATGCTTGCCGTTGCCCTTGTTCCTTCAACTGATACCGTATCAATCCCGTATCACTGAGCTAATGAGAAGCAATGAAAAATGATGATGCCCACAGAGGGAGACGCTTAAAAACGTCGTATAGTGTTGCCCCATCCTCTCCGTAGTTCAATGGATAGAACGAGTGCCTCCTAAGCGCTAGATACAGGTTCGATTCCTGTCGGGGGGACCAAGATTCTGCAATGGAATCAAGCACAGAAGTGCTAACCACCAACAGCACAACACCGGGACAAAACCAGACCCATGCAACCTGCTTCTGCAGGTCGTTGAATGGTTTTTTTCCATTGGTTTAGTTTGTCCCGCCTCGCCTTTCCGCAAGCCTGAGGCGCCCCTGCGGCACCATCGCGATGTACTTGCCGCACTCCTCCGGCCCCTGCCCCAACGCCTTGCACAGATACCTCGCTACACACTGCGAACCAGCGCGGGGCTGGGCAGATAGCGCCGGCAGCGCGCCTCTGGTGGAGCCCTTCCTCGGTCAGAGCACACGGGTTGTGATGCCAAGGGGCAGCGGCTACCCACCCAGAGCACATGGGTTGTGATGCCAAGGGGCAGCGGCTACCCGCCCTAAGCAGTGGTGTACATCTCACCGACATGTCTTTCAAGCCGTCAGAAAAAATGTATGTACCTGCGGCAGCTCCAAGCCTGAACAGACCGGTGGCGGCTCCGGTCAGGAAATTTTATGAGGGGTGACCGCTAGCTTTGCTGAGCTTGGGAGGCATCTGGGCTGTGGGTGACCTTGCGACAGTGTCGGCCTCCTTCCAGCGCTGATGGCACAGGCGCCACGTCAGCCGCCAGCTTGGCCTTCAAAAATTGCCTGAAGCGCTGCACTTTTTCTTGCAATTCGATTGCATACTGCTCCCTCTTGTCGCCACAACATGCGACAGCACGCCCCACCGACAAAGCGTCTCCTCCCATGAACTTTAGTATTGGCACTGCTGCGTTCTTCAGCGCTCTGGTTGAGTTTGCCCTGGGCATTGGCATTTTGGTGCTGTGGCTCAGGCAGCGGTCCAGCTATCTTATTTACTGGAGCTCAGGTTTTTTCCTGTTCAGCGCCGGTGCGGTGATGGTCACCTGGCGGGACCGAATTCCTGATCTCTTATCCATCGTCGTCGCCAACCTCGCCATCACACTCAGCTCGATCATGTTCCAGATCGGTATCTGCCTTTTCTATGGCCGACGCCGATCCTGGGTGCTATCGATGCTGGCGGTGCTGGTCATGGAAGGGGCATTGCTGGCTTACTACTGCTACTTTGACTACAACACGACGGCGCGTGTTTATAGCCATTGCGCAGCGCAAACGCTGATCGCATGGATGACGCTTCACACCCTCTTGGCAGTGGGTAAAGAGCGGGCCGAAGGCGTCAACCCCGAAGTGGTGGTGGTGACTGCACTGTTCTTGGTGGGGCATGGTGCTCGAATAGCCGGCACCGCATTCTTCCCCATGCCGCAAGATTTTCTGGCTGCAGGCAACTTCCAGACGCTGCTTGCCTTTGGGCTGATGCTGATTCACATCAATTACGCACTCGCGTTCGGGAACATGCACGCCTTCGCTCTGCAGGCAGATCTGAGCGCAGCGCTCGCAGCGACCAGGGCCAGCGACCGGCAGAAAGTCGAACTGCTGGGATACATCAGCCACGATTTACGTGCCCCTCTGGTCACCATCAGTGGGTACTCCAAACTGTTGCTCGCCGATGTGCCAGAAGCGCATAAAAAACCGCTCCAGACGATCCAGCGCAGTGTCAAATACCAGCTCGACCTGATCGATGAGTTGCTGGAATACACCAAGGGCGAGCTGCAGCCTTTGCGGGTGCAGCCGGCCACCATCGACCTTCCTCAACTGCTCGACGGTATTTCTGAATTCGCCGTTGCGCTGTGCGCGCAGCAGGACAACCGCTTCCGCTACCAGCCCTCGCATCGGCTCCCTCAGCAGATCGTGCTGGACGGCAAGCGCATGCAGCAGGTGCTGCTCAATCTGCTCTCCAATGCCGCCAAGTTCACGCACGGTGGCGTGGTCACCCTCTCCGTCACAGCCAAGCCCGTGGGTGATTTCTGCACACTGCACATCGCTGTCAGTGATACCGGAATAGGCATGGACCTCAACCAGGGCGTCGATATCTTTGGCGCCTTCCAGCAGATACAGGCCCAAAGCGGTAGCAACGGGCTGGGCCTGTTCATTGCGCAGCGTATTTTGGCGGCCATGGGTGGTACGTTGAGCGTGACCAGCAAGCCCGGCGAAGGTACGGAGTTCTCCTTCGCGTTGTCGGTGCCGGTGCTTCACACATCCGAATCGGAATGGCCCATCATCGTGCCAAGAGGCCCAGAGCGAGATCACACCTGCGTTGCGTCAGCATTGCCAGCAATCCCCATGCCCGATGATCCGGCTCTCGAGGAACTGGCCCACCTCGCCGTCCAAGGCCGTCTCACAGACATTGAAAACTGGATTGAACGCCATGGCCAAGATCCCCTCCATGTGCCGATGACGGCCCTCGTCAAAGACATGCTGGAGAATTTCGATTTTTCCGGCATACAAACGCTGGCATTGCAGCGTGGCGGGCATGCAAAGCATCCATAGACAGCGATAGAACACCTGCTTCGCCCCCGGCAAAGTCATGGCTCAAATGGCGTCAGACTTCATCGAAACAAGCCGGTTGCTGCCCGCAAAAAACCCTCAAGTGCTGCGCGGCACCTCGCCCATTTGAACTGCATTTTGGGATTGGTGAATCGGTCTGGACAGCGTTCATCCAGCGACTGCTCCTGGCCAACCGGCGGCTGTCGCAGACTGACCCATTGCCATGGCTCTAGACCCATCACCAGGGTTCGCAACGCCAGCGCACACCACGGTGCAGCCTCGCGGGCGGCCCTGCCGCGCTCATCGCATGCGGCCGCCTGCCACAAGCCGTGGCCGGCGCCACACCACAAGCCCCATCAAGGCCGCCAGCACCACCAGCGCAAAGCCTCCGAGACCAGGCACGGGCGTGGGGTTGCTGGGATTCGTAGGGTTGGTCGGCGTCGTGACCTGCGGGGCAACCGCCGCGCTCGATGCATTGTTGCCCGCCGCTGCATCGCCCCCGCCATTGCTGTCATTGTCCGCACCAGCCCCGCCCACCACCGTGATGCTGGCGTTGCCGGCCATCGTAAAGCTTAGTGTGCAGCTGAGCGTGCCATTGGGCGGCAGATCAGCGGGCGCACTGCAGACAGGTGTGGGGCTGCCGGGCAAGCTGGCGGCGTTGGGGATGGCGCAAAAAGCCTGCAGTGCCGTGCTGCTGCCGGTATTGGTACAGGTCGTTGTGCAGCTGACAGTGGCCCCCTCGGCTGCCGTGGCAGGGCTGCAGACGGTGGTGCTTTGCATGTCGGTCACTGCGCGCAGCGCAAACAGATTGCCGGTCGATCCATCGGACGGCACGCTGATGGCAATGCTCTGCGCAGCCGTGCTACCCGCCACGCTGGTGTCGAGCGCACCGGGCGCGCCACTCGCCCCGGTCGTGCCCTGTTGTGTATAGGCCGCTTGGTAGCCCGCGGGCGGCGTTGTCGTGATGGCGCAGTCCGCCCCGGCCGGTACATTCTCAAAACTGAAGCTGCCATCCGCTGCTGCATCGACCGGGCCTGCGCTGTAGTCGGGGCCTGTGCACAGCAAAGACACCGCCAGCGCCATACCGGCATCCACACTGTTGCCATCGTCTTGCGTGTTGGCGGGGTCGCTACCCTCTGCATATACCCGGCCCGAGACATTGGCCACCTGGGTCAGGTTCATCATGAAGGGGATCGCGTTGACCATGTTCTCCTGGGTGGTAAAGCCGATGCAGCCAACCTCCGCGCCTGCTGCCTCGCAAATCTCCGGATCCAGCGGAATGGCTGCAGGCTCAGGGAAAAAGCTGAAGGTGAACTCCTGGCCATCCATGACCACCGTGCGATTGACCGAGCCGTCCAGCACCCAGATATCGCTGCAAGGGTCTCCGCCTTTCACTACGCAGGCGGTCGGGTCACTGCCGTTCGGGGTTTCTGAAAACTTGATGGTGTAGACGAAGGTCTCATAGGTGTAGGGATCGCTACTGCCTTTGGCTTTGAGGCCGAGCGTGGTGCTGATCGTGGCGCTGGTCAGGGTCGCAAAGTTCAACGCCACCACGTTATTGGTATGGGTGTAGACATTGGCGTATTGCGCGGCGCCATTGGCCACCAAGGTGCCCGTCTGCGCACTGGCTGAGACACCGATGCCGCTGCGCCCCTCACCGGCAGGGCCACTGGGGCAAGCTCCCCAGGTGATATCGGTGGCGGAGACCAGTTCGCAGCCATTGTTGTTACCTGGGCCCGCGCCAATGAACGTGGTAGCGCCCGTGGTCGTCACAAACTCGGCCGTGACCGTGTAGTCCCATTCCAGGGGCGCGGCAGTGGCACTGCCGATGAACAAGGCGCCAAGCAAACCCAGGACGGTGACGCTTATGCTTCGATGCAACATATTGAACCCCGCAACGAACTGTAGATATTCATTTTTCAACGAAGAAAAACGAGTCAAGAAAATCTACATGCAATGTAGTGGCTTCGCCATCGGGATATGTTAATTTTTAAAAATTACAATCAGAAACACAACGCTATCAAACGAAATAATGGAGTATTGAAAGAAATATCAATAAATCCAAAAAATATTTAAATTAAGCAAAGATGCAGTTTGAAACCATCTGCTAGATTTCTCCCTGTTTTGCGGCTCACATATACACGATAGACGTAAGTTATACTAAATAATATTCAATTGATTTAGTTTATCTTGCGGGTGCGTATGGGATATTTTTCAATTGGGATGGAGTTTTCAGGATGAAATTAATTCACAGACAGGCTGCTCTTTTTGCAGTGTCGCTTGCAGGGCTGACGGCTGCCGCTGGCGTACAGGCTGCGACATTGGCTTGTGGTGCGCCCTTACGCATTCACACCGCTAAGGCGACCTGGTCAACGGATGCCCAATACGTAGCCCCTCCAAGTGGCACCGCCACAGGTGCGGCAGCCATTGTGGACGACTACCATTGGCGCGGCTGGTTTGATAAAGCGACTGCGGTGCATACCAGCGGTGCAGGCGATCTTGCAGGCACTCCGCTCCAAGGGGATTGGATTTCCTTTGGCGATGCCCAATACCCGACGGGTGCAGGTGCGACTACGGGTGTCGGACCCTATCCGGAAGTGAACGCGCGCGGTGTGGTGGCAAATGGCGCCTGGGTTGAAAATAGAATTACTTTCTACTACAACGAGCCTATTACTATTCCTAGCAATATCAAGCTTTCCAGTATCAAGATCATTGGTAGTGGAGGAGTGGATGACAGTTCGGAATTTGTTGTTCGCCCCGCTAGCCCGCCCTCTGGCAGCACGACCTGGTTGCAAATGCAGAATCTGGGCATGAGCTATGGCTCTCCAGGAACTATTAATCTGGACGGTAATAACAACGGTCTGGGTTTCTATTATGGCGACAACACCATCGGTTTTGTTGTATATAACACTGCGTCGACCACCGCCAGCTCTGGAAATCCAACCGGCCTCATCGCAGATTTTGAAATCACGGCCGACTGCCAGGAGGAGCCGCCCGCCCAACCCGCCACCATTCTGGCTTGCCCCGCTGGCAGCCAAGCGGGTGATGAAGTCCGTGTTGGCCCATTTACCACCAATGCCAGAGACTGGAAATGGACGCAGCGCATGAATGCGGCGGGCACCGCCCTGGAGAACGTCGAGCAGCCTCTGTTTGACAGCTACCGGTATCGCAGCTATTTCGATCCAGCATCGCTGGCAACGGCCACCGACGCCCGCTGGATCAGCCCAGGAACGACCAACCCTGCGAGCAGCGACATTCCTGGTGTGCCTTACCCAGCAGCTACCGGCCAGTCTCGTGGCATCCAGGACGGCTCCACGTTCGTAATGAACCAGCCTGTCAATATTGGCAGCAATGTCGATTTGGCCAGCATCAAGCTCACCGGGCGGTTTGCCTTTGATGACTACGGAAGCTCCGTTTATGTGAAGCCTGCAGCGGGTGCGGAATCTGCTGCTGGACCCACCTATCTTCCCAATGGCTATGGTGCATTCCAGACCTATACCACGTCTGCAGCGCTTGGTTTTGCACGCGGCAACAACACCGTGGGCTTCCGGCTGGATGGCGGGCAAGAAACCAACGACTGTAGCGGTGGAACATGTGCATTGGGCGCCATTGCCGAGTTCTATGTCACCGCAGCCTGCACGGGTGAGCCCCCAAGCGCCGACCTGTCCATCACCAACGCCAGTGCCGCTGCCAGCGTAGCACCCGGTGCCACGGTGACCTACACCGTCACCGCCAGCAATGCCGGCCCGGTGGAAGCCACGGGCGCCACGGTCACCAACACCCTGCCTGCCGCACTGACGGATGCCACCTGGACCTGTGTGGGCGCAGGCGGCGGTACCTGCAGCGCATCGGGCAGCGGCAATATCAATGACACGGTCAACCTGCCTATGGGCGCCAGCGTGACCTACACCGTCACGGCCAAGGTCGCTGCAAATGCCACCGGTTCGCTGGCCAGCACGGCAAGCATCGCGGCTCCAGCGGGCATTGATGACCCTACTCCGGCCAACAACAGCGCAACCGCCAACAGCGTCATCGCCACCGCTGGCCCTGCCACCCCAGTCCCTGCATTGGACCTGGCTGGCCTGGCGCTGCTGGGCGGATTGAGTGCCGGTATCGGTGCCTTGGCACTGCGCCGCCGCCAACGCAACCAGTGATGGCTAGAAGCCTCAGGGCTTGAAGACTTGCCGAGTTACTCACAATCGCCTCCAGCTGGAGGCGATTTTTTTATTCCAAGACCTTTCGAAAATGCAATACCCACAGCCGACTCGGCCATTGCTGACAGGCCGCCCCAACAAACCGGTATGACGAGCGGCATTTGCCAAGATATTGACCAAGCGCTTTAGCCAGACAAGACACCGCCCTCTTTGGGCTGCCTCTGCACAAGCCTCACCAAGCGCGACGGACACTGATCGGGATAAAACGCACAAGGCGCCCCTTAAAGGCGAACCGGAGGTATTGCCGAGAAAGACATGGGATTGGATCCCCCGAGAGCACGTTCAGACCATGGCAGGAAGTTGTGCAGAAGTTCCCAAGGCCCACAGCCTATATCACATCCCTGCCGTGAACCGGTATTCGGCACGCATCACGCAGCGGACCATCCATCTGCCTCAAAAAATAGCTGGATAACCCCATCCCCGCTGCACTGTGAAGCCGCACCGCCCCATCATTCGCACCCGCTTGGTTGAAAGGGGGTATTGACAATGCCAAATCCCAAGTTATCTATAAAAATCAAAAAATCAAAGGAAATTAAATAAAAACAAAGAAAATGGATAAAAAGCAAAGATTTTGAATTTGCATACCATCCGATTTGAAACAGCTAACAAAAAAATCCTACCCATGTCCACCTGCGCCTTGACCATGTTTTAGGTGTATGGCATTGTAAACAGCGTGACCGAGTGAATAGAAGGACATAGGGTTCCGCTATCGCGATCCGTCCCTCATTCACAGCCAAGAGAACTTGCATTTTTGTTTTATTACTGCATCCGCTTCAATTCAGTAAAGGGTGAATATGACCGATTCTAAGAAAATGCCGCCTGGCCCAGCCTTTCCAGCATTTTCGTCGCCGCTGACGAATTCTCCCGCCCATAAAAAGACATTCAAGCATCTGCTTATCTCGGCCGCTTTGGTATTGCCAGCCGTATCGATGGCACAAGTCGCCTGCGATGGCCGGCTTTTTCTGTCGCAAAACGCACCGACCTCGTTAAACAGCGTGTCTACGGATACCAATCCAATGGTGTTTACCGGCATTGGGGGGGCTTCTGCGGTTTCCTACAACGCCTTGGGTTATTCCCCCACCGATGGCCAGATCTATGCGATGCGGACCGATGCCAATGGCGATAATCTGCTCAGCGTCAACCAGAGCACCGGAGCTGTCACCGTTGTGGGCGCTGTGACGGGGCTGCCAGCGAGTCCCGCTTACAACTCGGGCACAGTGGGCAGCGATGGCACCTACTATGTCAAACCCTTTGGCAACACCTCGGTGATTTATGCCATTGATACGAGCGCACTGACCGCTACCACCATCACCTTGGATACAGCATTCACGGCCTCGGACATCGCCTGGGTCGGTGGCGCTTCCGGGGGCTTGTATTCGGTGTCCGACACAGGCCAGCTCTATGCCATCGATGTGGGTACTGGAGCCGTCTCGGCCATGGGTACGCCAGACGGCACCGGTGGTGTGCTGGGCGCGCAGTTCGGTGCCACCAACGGTATGTTTGGCTCGGCCAACAATGGCAGCGGTTTTTACCAGATCAACCTGCTCACCGGTGTCAAAACGCTCATTGCCGGCTCGCCCGGATCGGGCACCAACGATGGCGCCAACTGCCCGAATGCGCCCATCCAGTTCCCTGCGGATTTGAGCATCACCAAAACCAACGGCCAAACCACCTATGTGCCGGGCACCAATGTCGTCTACACCATTACCGTGCGCAACAACGGTCCGTTCACCGCCGTAGGCGCCAAGGTGACGGATGTATTGCCCAGCGGCATCAGCACCGCCTCTTGGTCCTGCAGCGCTTCGGCCGGCGGAAGCTGTGCTGCCAGTGGCACAGGCAGCATTGATGACACCATCAATCTTGCGGTGAATGCGACTGCGACCTATACGCTGACCATGGCCATCCCAGCCGGTTTCACGGGCAATCTGGTGAACACCGCCACGGTCGAAGCCGATGGCTCCAGCGCCAGCGCAGTCAATACCAATCCCGACCCGGACCCCTCCAACGACACGGCAACGGACACCGATACCCCTGCCACTGCTCCCCCCGTTGCTGCACCTACCCCCGTGCCCACGATGACTGCGCTGGGCCTGCTCATGCTCTCTCCATTAATGGGTTTGGCGGGCTTTATGGGCTTGTCTCGCCGTCGCAAGGTATGACCTCCGCATATGGGCGTACACGCTGATCCCAGCTGCGACAAAAGAGCTTCGTAAGTGCCTTATTGGCCCCAGCGAGGCTCTTTTTTTGGAGCTCGTGCAGCGGAAAGCGACAAGACCTTCGATCACGCAGCAACACCCCTGAGGGATTCTCTGCATCACCCTCGCTCAATGGGCCAGCCCTCTCCCATGCTTTCACTGGAAAAAAATGAAAAATCCAATACTCGCAAAGTTAGCAACCGTGGCCTGCTTCGGGGTTGCAGGCCACGCCATAGCCGCAGATTGCGTCAATGGCGTCAATGCAGCGGGGACCTGCACCGTGCCTGCAGGGGTAACCCACATCAGCTTTGAGGCCTGGGGTGGCGGCGGTGGCGGGGGCTCGAATGACCAGGGCTGGAACGGCATCGCAGGGGGCGGCAGCGGCGGCGGCGGCGGGGCCTATTGCAAAGCCCGTCTTGCCGTGACTGCAGGCAACGAGCTGCTGGTCATCGTCGCGGCCGGCGGCGCGGCTGGCTTGGTCAACAGCGCAGATTGGACAGCCACCGGGACGCACAGCACGGGAGGCGGGTTCTCCGCAGTGTCGGGCCCCGGTGTGCTCGGTGTCACGGCCCATGGCGGCGGTGGCGGCGGCGGCAGCACCGTGGACCTCAACTATTACGATGGCGCGCGCGGCTTACCAGGTCAAGGTGCGACAACGCACAGCGGCGGCACGGGGGGTGCTGGAGGTGCCAATTTCCTGGGGCGCCCTGGCGGCCTGGGCGGAGGCGGCGGCGCTGGATCCATTGGAGGATCGGGTGGTGCAGGTGGCAATGGCGCCAATGGAGTGGACGGAAGTAGCGCACCTGATTGGGATGGCAGCTGGGAAGGGAACGGCATAGACGGATCAAATGGGACGGACGGCGGCAATGGCGGGGATGGCGGCAACGGCGGTGACGGTGCGATAGCAGGGATAGGCGGCGCTGGCGGACAGGCGGGCTACGAAGGCCATGGTGGAAACGGTGGCTCGGGCTCTCCCGGCTATGGCTACGGAAACATAGGTACCAATGGCGTACCTGGAGTGCCCGGCATGCCGGGAGCAGACGGCCTGATCCTGACAGGCCCATTGGCCGTGGCAGCATGCGAAGGAGAAAGCATCGCAGGCGCCAATGGATCGGGGGCAAGCGGCGGCGCTGCCGGAGGACTCAACATCGGGGCCGGCGCTGGCGGCGACGGTGGGCAACCGGGGCAGGCCGGTATGGTCCGCATGACTTTTGTCGTGGAGCCGGATCCACCAACAACGCCCGTGGAGCCCGCTCCCGTGCCGACCCCTGTGCCCACGATGACAGCCTGGGGCCTGCTGGCGCTCTCGCCCATCATGGCGCTAGCCGGCTTCCTGGGATTCTCCAGGCGCCGCAAGGTCTAGGAACCCTTTGCAACACCGTCTGCTGTGGTCTGAACGCAGGCGCGGGCCATCCGCGCTGATCCGATGGGACAAGGGTCTGGCAGAAGATGCCAAGGAATAGACCGCTTTGGGGTTCTACCGCTGGTTTGCGCAACCCCATCGCTGCGCAAACCCTCTGCCGGCGCCCATTTATCCAGCGGCCGTCAATTCACCACCATGGCCAAGAGCACCGCACACAGCAAGGCGATATAGACCTTGGCATGGATACGGTCCGGGATCTTGCCAATCCAGCGCGACGCCAGCCGGATGCCCAACCAGGAGCCCGCCACCAGCACCAGGCAGGCGCGCACATCGATGTAGCCCAGATGCCATGCCCCCAACGGCGCCGTGTTGGACGCCAGCAGCGCGTAGGTGGCGGTGCCCACGATGGCCATCGGCAATGACAGCGGATTGGCTGCCGCAGTAGCGGCCGTCATGCTGGCGCCGCGCCGGCGCATCAGTGGGACGGTCATGACACTGCCGCCGACTCCCAGAAAAGCGGCAATTGCGCCGATAAAGAGCCCCAGCGCAGCGGCCGCTGGCCTGGCCAGAGGGCGCATGCTGCTGCTGCGCTCCTGGGTAAAACCGGGCCGCAGCAGGCTGTCGAGAATCGTCACCGCGAGATAGCCGACAAACGCCCAGCGGATCCAGCGGCCGCTCAGCATCAGCGCAGCCATCGCCCCAGGGACGGCCCCGAGCGCCACGTAGCCCAGCAGCGGCCGCACCTGGCCCCAGGGCACTGTGCCGGCCTGGTGGTGCCGCCAACTGGCCAGCCCCGCGCCAAAGACCATCACACAGGTGGATGTGGCCACCGCGATGTGCATGGCGGCAAGCCCCAGCGCACTGTCTGCGCCATACACCCCCACCAGCACCGCATACAGCACCGGAACGACGACAAAGCCGCCACCAAAACCAAACAGCACGGTGGTCACACCGGCCAGAACCCCAAAACACAGTAGCAGCAAATACATGGACAAGGACCATCAACGGTTGCAAAACGCCACGATAGAGCGCCAGACTGCGGCTGACTTTCGATAAAAAGCCAAGTACCCTTGCATTTGGGCCAAAATCGGCCGATGCACAACATCCCTCTCGCATCGGTAGATGCCGTGGCCCGGCCGCTCTTGGCCATCAGCACCGACTACGCACCTGGCACCCTGCTGGACACCCACAGCCACCGGCGCGCGCAGGTGCTGTACGGCATGAGCGGCCTGATGGAAGTGGAAACGGACGACGGCGCGTGGGTGATCCCGCCCTTTAGCGGTGTCTGGATTCCCGCTGGCAAGCCCCACCGGGTGCGCATGCAGGGCGTGAGCACACGCAGCCTGTATATCGAGCCCGCCGCTGCACCCCGCCAGGGCCGGCATTGCGAAGCGCTGGTGGTCAGCGCGCTGCTGCACCAGCTGCTGCTGGCCTCGATCACGATGGAGGCGCTGTATGACGAGCAAGGGCGCGACGGTGCCTTGGCCCAGTTGCTGATGCACGAAGTGCGCCAGGCGCCCACCATGCCCTTGTTCGCCCCCATCCCGCAAGACAGGGCGCTGGCTGCGTGCTGCCAGGCCTTCTTGAAGGCGCCACAGATCCAGGCTGCGCCTGAGGCATGGGCTGCGCAGCTGCACAAAAGCCTGCGCAGCTTTAACCGGCATTTTCGCCAGCAGACCGGCATGAGCTTTGGCGCCTGGCGGCAGCAAGCCTGCCTGCTCGCGGCCCTGCCCCGGCTGGCGGGTGGGCAGTCGGTCACCCAGGTCGCGCTTGATCTGGGCTATGACAGCCCCAGTGCTTTTTCCACCATGTTTCGCAAGCGCTTGGGCAGGGTGCCCAGTGGCTTTAGCAGGGCTTCGTCACCCAGCGGAAATGGGGAGTAGAACGCACGGGCTCTGGCTGATAGGGTGCGAATGCAAGCAGCGGTAAACGGGCTTATCCAGCGACCATGCCTTGGTCTAGGATGCAGGCTTCATCAACGCTTGAGCACCTGACCTATGCAGAAGAAAGTGGTATTTGTCGATGTCGACGACACCTTGGTGCGCACGGTCGGCACCAAGAGGATTCCTATGCCTTCGGTGATCAACCAGGTGCGGCGCCTTCATCAAGACGGTGCCGTCTCGTATCTCTGGAGTTCTGGCGGCGCAGACTATTGCCGCAATACCGCCGATGCGCTGGGAATTGCCCAGTGCTTTTCCGGCTTTCTGCCCAAACCCACCACCTATCTGGACGACCAGCCTGTGCAGGAATGGCGCGATTGCCAGCACTTCTATCCCATGCAGGCTTCGCAGGCCTAAGAAACTGTTCAAAGTCTCCTCGCGCCGCAGCAGGGCTGAATGACAAAGCCCCAAACGCGACAGACACAGGCACCTGCGGCGGCTCCAAAGCCTGAGCGTTATGGTCACGGGTTGGAGAGTAGCCTGACTGACCAAAGTCGAATTGACTAGACTGGCACCCTCACTCCATGAGGGCGCAATGCAGCAAGAACCCGATTTTGTACAGAACCTGAGGCAAGAATTCGGGGATGGATGGCGCTGGGTGGAGCGTTGCATTGTGCTGGCCTACGCAGCCGCAGCGGGCCTGTGCGTGGTCGGTTTCACGATGGTGGCTGAAAAGGCCTTTGACTGGTTCATGCACATCTACCACTGGCAAGGGGGCTGGGCGGTATTGCTGTGGACGCCATGCCTGACGGCAGCCATTGTCTGGGCCACACGCCGCTGGGCACCGGGCGCTGCGGGCTCGGGCATTCCGCAGGTCATGGCCGCGCAAGAGACGGCGCTCAATGACCAGCAGCGCAGCCGCTTTGTCTCGCTGTGGCTGTCCGCCTGCAAGATTGCGCTGGCAGGCCTGGGGTTTCTGGCGGGCCTGTCGATTGGCCGCGAAGGGCCGTCCGTGCAGGTGGCCGCCGGCGTCATGCACCATGCCAAGCGCTGGTTTGGTCCGCGCTCGGGCATCACCAGCCATGCGCTGCTGGTGGCAGGCGGTGCAGCGGGCATTGCAGCCGCCTTCAATGCACCGCTGGCGGGGATCGTTTTCGCCATCGAAGAGCTGTCCCGCAAGCTGGAGTCGCGCGCCAGCGGCCTGATCATTGCCGCCATTGTGCTGGCCGGTCTGATGGGCGTCTCCGCATTTGGCAACCTGAACTACTTCGGGCGCATCCAGGTGCCCAGCCTCAACTGGCACGCACTGCTGCCCGGCATCTGTGTCGCCTTGAGCTGCGGCGTCTTGGGGGGCCTGTTTGCCAAGCTGATGGCCGCGTCCCTGACCGGCGCGCCAGAGCGCCTCAACCGCTTGCGCGCGCAGTATCCCATCCGCTTTGCAGCTGCTGGCGGCTTGCTGATTGCCGTCATCGGCCTGGCCACCAGCGGCGCCACCTTTGGCGCCGGTTCGGAAGAAGTCAAGCACATGCTGGCGGGAGAGGCCGAGTTGCCTGCGCTGTATGTGACGCTCAAATTCATCGCCACCTGGCTGTCTGCCTGGGTGGGCGTGCCTGGCGGTATCTTCGCGCCCTCGCTGTCGATCGGCGCAGGTGTGGGCCACAACGTCTCGCTGATGATGGGCAGCGACATCGCCCCCGCCTTGATTGCGATGGGCATGGCCGCGTTCCTGGCCGCTGTCACGCAAGCGCCGCTCACGGCTTTCATCATCGTGATGGAGATGGTCGATGGGCACTCGATGGTGCTGAGCTTGATGGCCGCCGCGATGCTGGCCAGCCTGGTCTCGCGCATGATCGCCAGGCCGCTGTATGAGACCCTGGCCAACTACATGCTCAGCCAGGTACAGAGCACGCAGCCTCCACCAGCGGAACAGGCCGTGCAAAAGCCAGCCGCTTCATCCTGATCATCCAGATCGCACGCAGGTCCTGGCCAGTGGATAGCGCAGTCCCACCTACGAGGCCAAAGCGGCCAGCACCCGCGCTTTAACGCGACTCGCGCCAACGCGTGGATAGGGGCCAGCTGCGCCTTTGATAGGCGGGTACCCGTGTTGGCTCAGCCAAGCCAGGATGGCCGCACATCGCCCAGAGCCGATCAGCGGCTGACACCCTTTGCGCTTGCCAGCGGCCAACTATGCCCTTGGGTGGACAAGCTAACCCTGCTGTCACGCCCAGGGTCCTCTCTGTGATGGCTACCAGAGCACCCAGCAACCATCTCCGGCGGGCGTCAACGCTGAGAGCGAGCACGGGACCCACTGATGGTCAAACAGCACCGTACCTCGTTCACTCCAAAGGCATCGCGCAATTATTAACCAAGCATTATTAATTGTTTTGGTTTATCTCGCCACTCCATAAAAGATGCGCGCGATTGTGAACAATATAAATCTCTATCGCCATTTTCACCTTTACTATTTAAAAAAAATACAAATAACAAAGCTATTTTAATAAAACCAAAGACGTATACATGGCCTCGCGTTGTACAGTTCTAACTGTAATTTTTTGCTGCACAGCCAAGACCTTAGGAGTCAAACCGCTGATCACTCCACGCCCATCAGATTCAAATATTTTTTATATTTAGTCATTTGATTATTAACAGGGATCAGCAAATTATCTCCACAGGATTATCTGGGTGTACATATGACGCCCTGGTAAGCATGGCTGTCTTGAATCGATGGCAGGCATTTTCTCAACCAAGGCAAATCCTCGCCTCACCTAGAGAATGGAATTCAATCATGCGAAAACAAATGCTGACCCTTGCCGCTGTGCTTGCGATGGCGGTGCCCAGTTTGTCCAGCGCCGCGTTTGTATCAGGCAGCGTTATCTATAACCAAAGCGCCATCTACTCTGGAACATCAGAAAATTTGAGATATGACGCTGACGGGACGTTGTACAGCGATGCCTCGGTACTTTTGATTTGCATCGATCACAGCACACAGCCACCCTTTGACTACAAAATCGATCCTGCTCTATTCGACACGGAAGCCGGCGCCAGCGCCATCAAGGGCGCCTCCGGTGCAGCAGGCGAGGCGGCAATCTACTGGCTGCTCGACAAGTACTACCTCAGCTATTACAAAAATGGCGACAACAATCATCGCCGCGCGCTCCAGTACGCGCTGTGGGAGCTTGGCAACGACTACGACGGAACTGCCGAGAGCATCAACATCAATGCAGGCTCCTCGCGTCCCGCTTTAGAGAACGTCCTTTTATATGGCGGCACGGACCAAGCCGTGTTTGTCAACGCCTACAACACCTTGTACGACGATATGAAGGCCAATCTGCCGACACTGCGTACCTCGTACCGCTCCAACACCTACACGATGGACCTGTTTCGCAATCGCGATCCGGCGTACCAGCACATGGTGGCCTTGATCGAACGCGCACCACCGAACACCGTACCCATTGCCGAGCCGACGATCACCGGCACACCGAAGGTCGGCTCCACCGTGACCGGCAGCTACAGCTATGCGGACAACAACAACGACATTGAAAACCCCAGCGGCACCACCTACCAGTTTGTAACCAGCCCCAACCCCAGCATCAGCAGCTCCAGCGACGGCACGGTGGTGGCGAGCGGCACCACCGGGGGGGCGAGCCAGACGCCCACCTACACCTTGCAGCCAGCGGACCAGGACAAAAACGTCTTTTTCTGCGTCAAGCCAGATGCCCAAACCGGCGCAACGCCAGGGCTGGAGGTCTGCACCAGCGCGCTGGGCCCGGTGACCGAGCTGCCTCCCAATGTGGTGCCCACTGCCGTCCCGGCCATCACCGGCACACCGCAGGTCGGCTCCACCGTGACCGGCAGCTACAGCTATGCCGACAACAACAGCGACGTTGAAAACCCCAGCGGCACCACCTACCAGTTTGTGACCAGCGCCAACCCCAGCATCAGCAGCTCCAGCGACGGCACGGTGGTGGCGAGCGGCACCACCGGGGGCGCAAGCCAGACGCCGACCTATACCCTGCAAGCCGCAGACCTGAACCAATATGTCTTCTTCTGCGTCAAGCCTGCCGCACAGACCGGTGCAAGCCCTGGGCTGGAGGTGTGCACCAGCCCTGTAGGGCCGGTCACCACCCGCGTGGTGCAGCAGGCGCCTACACCGGTGCCAGGCTTGGGCCCCTGGGCGCTCCTGGGCTTGACACCGCTGATCGCGCTGCTGGGGATCCGGCGCCAGCGCAAGCACATCGGCTAAATACCAACGCCGACCACGGATAGCCACCGCAAGGTGGCTTTTTCATGTCCACGCATGCTGGGCAGATGTGCCAGCGGCTGGGGTAGCCTGCATATCCGACTGGAGGCATGACCTGGTCGGGCACGGGTACCCCGGCGCAAAGACCACCAAGGCAAAAGCGCCGGCGCTGCCTTGCACAGCACACGGCGCTTTGCACGAGATGACTGAGATTAGGTCGTAGCCTTCGGGTACACAAATTGGGGCAGGCCCTGCAAGGTTTCCTTGCTGGCGTCTGGCAGCAGCAAGCCGTATTTGCCCAGCTTGAAGCGGGAGAACTCGATGGCCACGTCATAGGTGCCCAGGCCCATAAAGCCGCCGATGCCGACAATGGCAAAAATCAGATTGTCTTCCTTGCCGACGATCACATCATCTACGGTGCCAATTTCTTGGCCATTGGTGTCGTGCACCGGCTCACCGATGAACTCCTTTTTGACGCTCCATCCCGTTGCCAGCACCTCCGCCCCCCGGGGCGAGATCGCAAAAGGTGTATGGATGGTGACTGTTTCTTGGTTATCCATATATCCACCACAAAAAAATTGATGCAGGCTCAAACTGTAGCAATCTTTACCTGTGCCGATCCTCTCGCCAGCGCGGCTCTCAGCAAAAAGGCGTGGCGTCTGACAATGGCGCCTAACACAGCTTCAACGCGCATGAAATCCCCAGAATACGGGATAGTAAATACTTGCAAATGCGATACATTTGTTTGCATTCAACACATGGAGATTGCGATGAAGACATTGCTGTGCGCCAGCGCCCTGGCACTGGCCGTTGGAGGCTTTGCCTCGGCCGCGAACGCTGCCTTGGTGCAGTGGACCCTGACGGATGTGACGTTCGTCGATGGCGGCACCGCCTCTGGCTCCTATGTGTTTGATGCGACCACCCAGACCTTTAGCCAGATCAATGTGACCGCCACGGGCACGGAAGGCATACCGGCTGCCAGCTTCAGCAATACCTGCAATGGCTCCAACTGCGACGCCTACCTGTCCGATCCTGCACAGAACATGATCTTTGTGCCTGCTGACACCAGCGATCTGACGGGCAAACAAGTCATTTTGTTGGACTTGCAAAGCCCGATGACAGATGCCGGCGGCACGATTGCGATCAAGCCGCCTGAAGGAGAAGTGGAAGTCACGGTGGCACTACGGAACAAGGCCTTTTCTACCTTCTGCCCTGATGCCACCTGTTCAGGCCCGGGAGCCATGCGCTTTATCGCCTCGGGTGAGGTGGTGGGCCGTGCGGTGGTGGTGCCTGCCGTAGCTCCCACCCCGGTGCCCGCCATGGCTCCATGGGGTCTGGCCTTGCTGTCGCTGCTGCTGGCACCTCTGGGCTGGATGCAGCAACGCCGCCAACGCGTAGCGGCAAAGCCAGCGCGGGGCTGAGCCACGCAAGGTCCCCGGTTACTGAACCGGGGACAGCCTGGGGCGCTTAACCCGCGTTGCGGCTGGATTCAAACAGGAACCAGGTGCGGCGCTCGGTTTCGTCGATCCAGTTTTCCAGCAGGCTGGACGAGGCGATGTCGCGGTGCTCGTCGGTCACGTTATGGGCTTCGCGCAGGCGGGCCGCGAGCTGCTGGTTGTCCTCGCGCAGCTCGGCCAGCATGTCGAGCGGATCGACATAGTCGGCATCGTTGTCGCTGATGCGCTGCAGGCGCGCGATATGGCCGATGGAGCGCAAGGTGGTGCCGCCCACTTTGCGGATGCGCTCGGCAATCGCGTCGGTCATCGCATAGAGCTGGTCGGCCTGTTCATCGAGCAGCAGGTGGTAGTCACGGAAGTGCGGGCCGCTCATGTGCCAGTGGAAATTCTTGGTCTTCAGGTAGAGCGCAAACACATCGGCCAGGATGCCGTTGAGGGCCGCGCTGATGTCCTTGGTGGCTCCGGCATCGAGATCACTGGGGGTGAGCAACGGGGCCTTGCGGCGTGCCTTGATATCCGTTTTACTGCTGCGTTCAGATTTGGCCATGGTGCACCTTTCACATAAGGGTTGAAGACAAGCGAAGCGAGAGCGGGTGGCGCCACCAACAAGTATCCGGCCCGATGATGGCAGCCAGATTGCGGTGCGCATGTTGTTCAGCTCTCTTATTCAGAGAGCCACTAGCTTCATACCAAAGCAGAGAAAACCCTGTCAGCCAATGCCGACGATATGGGGCTATGCACGCCCGTGCTTGACGCAGATCAGCGATCTACGCCCGGCGCGCAACCGTCAGCCCGGCGCGCTGCGGTAAGGGTTCTGAAAGATCGCCTCGACTGGCAGCTCAAACACCACGCTGATGCGGTAGGCCAGGTCGAGCGAGGGATCGTGCTTGCCCGTCTCCAGCGCATTGACGGCCTGGCGCGATACCCCCAGGCGCTGCGCCAGATCGGCCTGGGTCCATTGGGCTTGGGCGCGCAGCGTGCGCAGATGGTTGTCCATCAGCCGCGCAGCCGCATCACGCCAGTGACGAGCCCCCAGACCAGCCAGAACAGCGGCACCACCAGCCAGGCAGGCGCATGGGGCGCTGCGGCATAGCTCTCGCCAAAACCCCAAACGCTGCACAGCATCAGCACCAGGCCGCAGGCGATCACCATACTGCGGATGGCCTGCGCGCGCTGGTACTCGTCCGCCGCCTGTATCCACTGCAAGGACGCCCGCAGCTGCGCGGCAATCGGCAGCGCAACGGCCAGCGCCAGCAGCCAGGCCGCTGGCGTGCCGAGGATGGCATCAAAAACGCCCACGATGACCAGCGCATGGATGGCGCAGTACAGGCCCATCCACAGCGCCGTCCGGAGGAGGTAGGCGCGCATGCTGGGGCTGGGGTAAGGGGGAGGAAGAGCGTTATGCATGAGGATAACCAAGAGAGATGTAAAGTAAACCTGACTTTAGCAAATGTCAGGTTTACTTGTCAATCTATACCTGCATCGCAGGCCAGGCCGTCGGCGCAGCGCCAAGCCACGCCCCGCTCCACCCTCCGCCGTCGACAGCCCCTCCGCAGGTGGCCTGCCCGCAGCGGAGCAGCAGCAAAATGCCACAACTCTGTGGACAATTATCAAAAGGCATCCCTGGGCAGCATTGGTAACAGACGCGGGCAATTCGATTTGAAATAATAAAAAATCAATTGAATTCTTGGATGCCATTTACGATGTTTTTCCAGTCCACACCACAGCCCCAAGCCTGGCTTGCCAGCTCGCTGCTGGCGACAGCCCTGGCCGTCTGTGCCCTGCCGGCGCAGGCCCAGAGCCCCGTCACCATCGACTGCAGCCCCAACTCGCTGGCGCAGCTCAACACCGGCCAGCCCAGCAGCACCAACCCGGCCATAGACAGCCGCTGGCGCTTCCAGTACCTGGCGGCCTACGCGGGCAGCTCGCCAGCCAACTGGGGCAGCTTTGGTGATGCGGCCATCGTCACCAGCCGCAACGCCAGCTGGACCAGCACGCCTGCCAACAGCACCACCGCGCAATGGATTGGCCTCAATGCCTGGGGCGGCCAGCCCTATGTGGATGGCGCCAACTTTGGCAATATCGATGCGCTGTTCCAGGTGCAGTTCAACCTCGACCCCAGCGTGTCTCTGGGCAGCTTTCAGCCCTCGATGACCTACAGCGCCGACAACTCCGTGGTGGACATCTTCATCAACGGCCAATCGCAGCTGGCACGCGGCGCGGGCACCTGGGGCCTGCCCCAGGCGGGCAGCGCCAACCAGTTTGGCTACAACGGCTTTGGGGGCTTTCGCTGGCTCACCATCGCGATGGCCTCGCCCGATTGGCAGGCAGGGGCCAACACCATCACGGTCTATGTCAAAAGCGGCAACCCCGCGATGGGCTTTGCCGCCGCCATCGCAGGCGCCAATGCCTGCACCGCCAATGAGGCGCCTAGCGCGATCCCTGCCGTCAATGGCCAGCCCGAGATCGGCCAGACGCTGACCGGCAGCTACAGCTATGCCGACACCGAAACCGACCCGGAAGACGGCAGCACGGCAGGTACGCGCTACCAATGGGTGCGCAGTGACAATGCCAGCCTCACCCAGGCGGCCCAGGGCACGGTGCTGCAGTCGGGCAACACGATGGGCGCATCAGGCACGGTGACCTACACCACGCAAGCGGCCGACGACAAGGCCTATCTGTATTACTGCGTCACCCCGGTGGCCCAGCGCGGAACCTTGGTGGGCGCCGAGGTCTGCAGTGCCGCCTTTGGTCCGGTCAAGACCACGACGCCGCCGCAACCGGTGACGCCCAAGGCAGTTCCGCTGCTCGATATCTGGGCCTTGCTCGGTCTGTCGGGCCTGGTGGCAGGATGGGGCCTGGCGCGGTCACGCAAACGCCCGCAGGCCTGATGCCAGCCACCTGCGGGTGGCTTTTTTGTAGCGCGGGTGCTGGGCGCCTCAGAGTTGAAAGGCGACTGCGCGCACCAGCCCCTCCCCTACATCGCGCCACCAGCCGGGCGCGCGGTAGGCGTAGGCAGAGCTTTGCGCCATCTGCTGCTCAGACCACTGCTGCAGCCAGGCAATGTCGGGGGCGCTGTAGAAGGCCGTCATCGCCTCGTAGTTCAGGAACAGGCTGCGCCCGTCGAGGTTGGCCGATCCGCACAGCCCCATGCTGTCGTCCACAATCACCACCTTGGCATGCACCATGTGGGGAGAGCAAAACACCTCAGCCCCCGCCAGTACCAAGGCGCGCAACGCGCGCTCGCGCGCCCAGTCGGCCAGGCGGTGGTTGGAGCGCTGGGGCACCACCACGCGCAGGTGCACGCCGCGCCGGCAGGCCAGGCACCAGGCTTCGAGCAGCGCGTCATCGGGCACAAAATACGGGCTCACCAAGGTGATGGAGGTCTGCGCATGGAAGGCGCTGGCCAGGTAGAGCGCATGCAAGCTGTCGTCGGCATGGTCGGGGCCGCTGGGCAGCCACTGCGCCCAGGCCTGGTCCCCCCCACCCAACGCCATTGCGGGCGATAGCCACACCGGGCGGCGCCGCCCTCGGGCCGCACGCCAGTCGGCCTCGAACTGCGCCGTCACCACGCCGGCCAAGGCCCCTTGCACATTGAAGCTCAGGTCCACCCAGGCCGGGTGCCCGGCGCTGCTGGGCAGAAAGTACTCATCGGCCAGATTGCGCCCCCCGCTCCAGACATGCACGCCATCGGCCACCGCCAGCTTGCGGTGGTTGCGCAGGTTGCTGCCGCCGCGAATGGGCTGCAGCATCGGCACCATGAAGCGGCGCACCAGCACGCCCGAGCGGCGCAACTGGCGCAGGCGCCCGGGCAGCAGGCGCCAGCAGCCCACGCCATCGAGCAGCAAGCGCACCTTGACGCCGCGCGCCGCTGCCTGCTGCAGCGCCGTGCCAATCTGGCGCCCGACCACATCGTCGGCAAACACATAGGTGCACAGGTCCAGATTGCGCTGGGCCTGCTCAATCAGCCGCAGCAACTGCTGCAGGGCCTGCAGACCATCCTGGTGGAACACCACCTCGGCATTGGGCTGGGCGGCATCGAGCTCCATGCTCGCCAGCAGCTGGCCGGCCCAGGCCGGCACCTGCCTGGGCACACTGCTGCGGCGCTGCCCGCTGTTGGGGATGACCGCATGCGCCGGGGGCCGGACTGCCTTGCGCGGCCCGAACACCAGAAACAGCGGCAAAAAGAGATAGGGAAAGGTGACCATGCCCAGCACCCAGCCGATGGCCGATGCCGGGTGACGGCGCTGGTGGCCGGCGCGGGTGACCAGCGTGTAGACCAGGAGTGCCACCATCACCGCAATCGTGTGGCCCAGGCCGGACAGGACGGTCACGCGCAGCATCTGCTAGCCCCCGTCTGCCGATACGGAGCTGCAGCTGGGCAACTGGGCGGCCGGGCCCATCAGAGCAGGTCGAGCACCCGCTCGGGCGGGCGGCACAAACGGGCCCCTTTGGCGCTCAGCACAATCGGCCGGTTGAGCAGCTGGGGGTGGGCGGCAATCTGCGCGATCAGCTCGGCATCGCTCAGGCCTTCGCGGCCCAGGTCCAGTTCCTGGTAGATGGCTTCCTTGCTGCGCATCACATCGCGCACCGGCACACCCAGCTGGGCGATCAGCGCCGTCAGATGCGCGGGGCTCAGCTGTGCGTGCAGGTAGTCGATGACCTGGGGCTGGATGCCACGCGCCTCAATCAGCGCCAGCGCGCCGCGCGAGTTGCTGCAGCGCGGGTTGTGGTAGATGGTGATCGTGTCTTCTTGGGCCATGGCCCCGATCTTATTACAGAGAGGCTTCGAGCTCGGGCATGATGATGCGCGCCTTGGTCAGCGCCATGCCCAGGTTGGCGGTGCGCCGGCAGACCAGCACGGCCACATACTCGGGGTTGGCCTTGCCGCGCATGAAGATGTGGATCAGGTTGTCGCTGTTGACGATGATCTCCTGGAAGTAGTGGTGGCCGTCGTCCTGCAGGCCACGCGACTTCTTGAACATGCGCTCGATCATCGAGACATTGGGACCGTTGAAAAGGTCGGCCGTTGCAGCGGCCACCAGGTCGATCACCTCGCGCGGGTGCGAATCCACCGTGCGAATGGCCAGCAGCATGCCGGTGGCCACATCGACATAGCCGGCAGCCAGGCATTCGGGCACAAAGGTGGCGACTTTCTGTAAAACGGTATCCATGGACATGAGTTGTGTTCCTTCAAAGTGGGTGGGTCAAGGGCCGACACGCCGGGCGGCGATCAGCCCATTTTTTCCAGCAGCATTTCCTCGTAGGCCAGCAGCGCCAGCTCTTGCTGCCTGGACTGCACGTACTGCGGCTCGATCTCGCGCACACGGCGCAGCGCTTCCTCGGCGGTGACGCCTTCAAACACCAGCCAGGCGGCCAGCACGGTGCCGGTGCGGCCCAGGCCTGCCAGGCAGTGCACGGCCAGCACATCGCCGGCCAGCAGCAGGCGCTTCATCTTGAGCATCAGCATCTGCAGCTGCGACACCGAGGGCGGCTCGCGGTCATGCACGGGCAGGTGCACATTGCGCAGGCCGTTGCGCGCCAGCGCCGCCTGGTCGATGTCGTTTTCGGTGAGCGACACCAGCACCGTGATGCCGCAGCGCTTCAAGGCCTGCATGTCCACATCGGTGTCGTTGACCACCCCTGGCAGCGGCGTGCCCGCCAGCTTGCCCGGCACCAGCCAGGCAAAGCCGCGCGGCCCGCGCGCGCCGGGCACAAAATGCTCGGCCGCCAGCACTGGGTTGGCGAGCACCAGATCGGGCAATACCGCGCGCTGGCTTTGGCGTGCGGCCTGGGCAGCGGTCGGCGCCGGCGCGGCGGCAGTGGCGGCAACTGGCTCTGCCTGCATCGCCTCTTGCACGGTCTGCTGCGGGGCCACCACCGCGCAGCTGCCGCTGCGCACAAACTGCTGGCCGGCGGGTGAATAAGGCGCGGAGAAAAAACGCTCGGCGCGGCTCGTCTCCTGCACCGCGCCGCCGGCCAGCAGCAGCACATGGTCGGCCACGCGCTGGGCGTGGCGCTGGTTGTGGGTCACCAGCAGCACGGCGCGCTCCTGGGCGATGCGCTTGAGCAGCTCCAGCAGCAGGTAGCTGTCGTAGTCCTGCAGGTCGGCGGTGGGCTCGTCGCACATCAGCAGCGCAGGCTCGGCCGCAGCCTCGCGCAAGATGGCAATGGCGCGCTGGTGCATCGCCGACAGCTCGATCGTGGTGCGCGCCAGCAACGGCTGGATATCGGCAAAGCCCATGCGCTCCAGATAGGCCTCGCACCAGGCACGCCGGTCCAGGCCGGAGAGCGGATGGCTGTGTTGCAGCAGTTCGGTCAGCGAATCGAGCACGCTCGATTGCATCAGGCGCACATGCTGGCGCACCAGCTGGGGCCGGTGCGTGCCTGCCAGCGGCTGGCCGCTGTAGCGCAGCTGCCCCCATTGCACAAAGCGCGGGTTCTCGTCATTGAGACCGGCCAGACTGCGCAGCGCCGTGGACTTGCCCCCACCCACCGGCCCCATCAGGGCAGTCACGGCGCAGGGCGCAATCTGCAGTTGCAGGCCGGAGAGGATGACCTTGTCGCCATAGGCCACGCCCCAGTTGTCTGTTTCCAGAACAGGTGTTGGTGTTTGCACGCGATGGGAGCCGCTGGGCGGCATTGGGAGGTGGACAAGGAGCCAAGCCGGGCACGAGCTCGGCACGCCAGCCATCCGACCGAGCGGATGGCGGCCATCCCCTTGATTCAAAAAACGAAACACCAATAGTCAATTAATGTTTCAAAAATGCAGTTTAGGGGGAAACCCGAAGCGCTTGTTTGATCCAGATCAAATGCGATATAGGTCAGCTATGGATCCGGCGAGAACACCACAGAATCGCCAATTATTGCGGCTAGGAGCCCGGCAAGCTGCGGCCACCGCGCGCCGATGGTGGACGGCAGATGGCAAGCGCATAGCCAGGACTGCCCGCTGCATCAGCAGGCAGGCAAAGGCATGGGCGCCGAGGATTCTCAGCGCGCGGCCGAGCTGCGCATGGTGCGGATCAGCAAGATGACCGGCACCAGCCCCACCAGCACCAGTGCCAGCGAAGGCAGCGCCGCCTCGCCCAGGCGCTCATCGCGTGCCAGCTGGTAGGCGACAACGGCCAAGGTGTCGCTGTTGAAGGGCCGCAGCACCATGGTGGCAGGCAGCTCCTTCATCACATCGACAAACACCAGCAAGGCAGCGGTCAAGGCCGAGCGGCGCAGCAGCGGGCCATGCACGCGGGCCAGCAGGCCGGCGCTGCCCACGCCCAGCATGCGCGCCGATTCATCGAGGCTTTTGGGAATGCGGGTGTAGCCGCTTTGCAAGGCCTGCAGCGCAATGGCGGTAAAGCGCACCAGGTAGGCCCAGATGATGCCGGTCGAGGTGGCCGTGATCAGCGCCGGAAAGCCCCACTGCGGCAGCGCCTGCTGCACCCAGCCAACGGGCAGCAGCAAGCCCACCACAATCACCGCGCCGGGCACCGCATAGCCCAGGCTGATAAGGCCCACGGTGCTGCGCGTGACCCAGTCCTGGCTGCGGCGTGCCGCGTAGGCGGCCAGCATCGCAATGGCCACCGCCAGCACGGCGGTGATGGCGCCAAAGCGGATGCTGTTGCCGGCCCACTGCACAAAGCGGTCCAGCGGAATCACCGACCAATCGGCCGCCAGGGGCCGCAGCATGAACATGACGGGCAGCACAAAGCCCAGCAGCACCGGCAGACCACAGACCAGCCAGGCGGCCAGACAGCGCGCGCCTTGCAGTCGGTGAGGCTGGGCCTCGGCCGATGAGGCGCGCCCCACCCCGCTGGTGACAAAGCGCATGCGCCGCTGCGCGCGCAGCTCCAGCTGCAGCACCACCAGTACCAGCACCAGCAGCATCGTGGCCAGCTGGGCTGCGGCACTGCGGTTTTCCATCGCCAACCAGGCCTTGTAGATGCCGGTGGTGAAGGTCTGGATGCCAAAGTAGCTCACCACGCCAAAATCGGCCAGGGTCTCCATCATCACCAGCGCCACCCCGGCCACCACGGCCGGCCGGGCCATCGGCAAGGCCACCGTCCAGATGCGGCGCGGCATCGAGGCGCCCAGCAGGCGCGCGGCCTCCATCAGGTGCGCGGCGCGCTCGCTCAGCGCCGTGCGCGCCAGCAGGTAGACATAGGGGTAGAGCGAGACCACAAACACCAGCACGGCGCCGCCCAGCGACCGCACCTCGGGCAGCAAGCGCCCTTCCCAGCCAAAGTTGGCACGCATCCACACCTGCAGCGGTCCGCTGAACTGCAGAAAGTCGGTATAGGCATAAGCCGTCACATAGGCCGGCATCGCCAGCGGCAGCAGCAGCAGCCACTCCAGGGTCTTGCGGCCGCGAAAATCGAACAAGGTCACCACGGCCGCGCACAAGCTGCCCAGCACCGCCGCGCCCAATGCCACCATCAGGCCCAGCGCCACCGTAGTGCGGATATAGCCGGGCAGCACCGTGGCAAACATCTCGCGCACCACGGCAAAGGCATCGGCGTCATTGCCCGCCCCGGGCAGCCAGGCGCTAAAGACCGTGAGCACCGGCAACACCAACACCAAGGCAATGGCTACGAGCAGCAGCTGACGACGGAAGCGGGCAAGGTTTTGCAAATGCGAATCACTGACGGGCCAAAAGCTGGCGATTCTACCTGCGCCCTTGCGAAGGATCCTCTGCATAAATCCCTGCCATGGCCTGAACGCGGTCTCGGGCGATCCGCTGCGTTGTCTCCCTTGTCAATAGCTACGGCTATTGACTGCAAAAGACGCCTTGCGGCTCATCCCGATCCGCGTCCATTCCATCGGGCGAGGGTTATGCAAAGCATCCTTATGCCCTTGCCATTGGGCGGCCCTCTACAATGCCGCCATGTTTCTTGAGGTCTCCCAACTGAATGTGCGCTACGCCGGGCGCCCCCAGCCTGCCGTGGCGCAGGTGTCCTTGCAGCTGCAAGCTGGCGATATCGGGGTGCTGATTGGTCCCTCGGGCTGCGGCAAGACCACCTTGCTGCGCGCCGTGGCCGGGCTGGAGCCCATCAGCGGCGGTGAGATCCGCCTGCAAGGCCAGGTGGTCAGCAGCACCAGCACCAGCCTGCCGCCCGAAAAGCGCCGCATCGGCATGGTGTTCCAGGACTACGCCCTCTTCCCGCATTTGAGCGTCGGCAAGAATGTGGCCTTTGGCATCCACCAGCGGCCCAAGGCCGAGCAACAAGCGCGCGTGCAAGAGGTGCTGCGCCTGGTGGGACTGGAGAACAGCGCTGCGCGCTACCCGCATGAGCTCTCGGGCGGCCAGCAGCAGCGCGTGGCGCTGGCCCGGGCGCTGGCACCCGAGCCGCAGCTGATGCTGCTCGACGAGCCCTTCTCCAATCTCGATGTGGACCTGCGCGAGCGCCTGGCCCATGAGCTGCGCGACATCCTCAAGGCCGCGCGGGCGACCGCCCTTTTCGTCACCCATGACCAGCTCGAAGCCTTTGCAATTGGCGACCAGATCGGCGTGATGGAAAGCGGCCATCTGCACCAATGGGCCGATGCCACGACCCTGTTCCAAAAGCCGGCGAGCCGCTTTGTGGCCAACTTTATCGGCCATGGCAGCCTGCTGCCGGCCAGCCCGCTGGCATCTGCGCAAGGCTGGCAGCTCGACACGCCCCTCGGTGCGATTGCGACGCCTGAGGCCCCAGAGGCCTGCGATGTGCTGCTGCGCGCCAGCGAGGTGGTGTTTGATGCGGACTCGCCCTACCGCGCGACCTTGCTGCGCAAATCTTTTCGGGGATCGCAGTTTTTGTACACCTTGCAGCTGCCCAGCCAGCAGCTGGTCTACGCCCAGGTCTCCAGCCAGCTGCAGCACACGGTGGGCGAGAGCATTGGCCTGCGCGCCCAGCCCGAGCACCTGGTCTGCTTCGCGCCCGAGCGCTGAGGCCCAAGCCCGAAGCGCTGATTCCTGATCAGCGCTGCACCTGGCGCAATTGGTCCACCGCCGCCTGCAGCTCGGCCGACCAGTCGCGCCGGTTGCGGCCTGCGCTGCTTTGCGGCTCGCCATAGTTGAGCTGGGCCACCAGCGGCGGGGCCGTCACCGTGCGCCAGATGGAGCCCAGCAGGCTCTCATCGCCGACATAGCTGGGGGCGCTGCTCATGCGGCCGCTGTGCTTGTCGTAAAAGCACAGGCCCAGCGGCAGCACCGGGGCCTCAGCGGCAATCGCCGATTGCAGCAAGTTTGCATGGAAGGGCAGCAGCTGCTGGCCATCACCGGTCGTGCCTTCGGGAAACACGGCCACCATATCGCCGTTGCGCATGGCCTCTTCCATACGGCTGACGGTGCGCATCGCATCGCGCCGGGAGTTGCGCTCGATGAACAAGGTGCCCGCAGCGCTGGCCAGCCCGCCAATCACCGGCCAGGCCTTGACATCGGACTTGGAAACAAAGCGGCAGTGCTTGGCCGCATGGATGGCCGGAATATCGAGCCAGGACAGGTGGTTGGCAACGATCAGCAAGGGGCCCTGCTGGGGTACGGTGCCCAGCACGCGCAGCTCGATACCGCTCAGCTGCAATAGCTTGCCGGCCCAGCGCTCCACCGCCCGGTTGCGCTCCGCATGGCCCAGGCGGCCAAACGTGCGCCAGATGGTGATGACACCGACAACGATATGCAGACCCAGCCGCGCCAGGCGTACCAGGCCAATAAAAGAACGGGTCAGTGCTTGCATGGGTGGGGTGTCGGAAGCTGTCTTGGCTGCTTTCAGGTCGTGGTGCCCAGATCGGGCACATCCAGACTGCGCATGAACTGTTCAAGAATGATGCAGGCCGAGGCCGCATCGGCATCGCGCGCGCCGTTGGCCAGCGCTTCGGTGGTGCTGTAGCGCTCGTCCACCTCAAACACCAGCAGGCCAAATCGCCCCCGCAGCTGGCGCGCAAAACGCAGCGCCAGCGCCGTGTTCTCATGGGCGGCGCCATCGGGGTGAAAGGGAATGCCGACCACCAGCGCATCGGGCTGCCACTGTGCGATCAGGCTCTCCATCGGGGTGAAGCGGGCCTTTCCTTCGGCGTTGATCGTCGGCAGCGGCCGGGCCGTGCCCAGCATGCGGGTGCCAAAGGCGGCACCGGTGCGCTTCATGCCAAAGTCAAAAGCGATAAAGCTTTGCATGCGCGCCGCCTCGGCCAGCAAAGGCTTGGTGGCCGCGTCCGTCATGCGCGGCCTGCGGCGGCAGACAGCGCCCAGGGCTGCACGCCCAGCAGCGCCAGCGCGGTGTCATAGCGCTCGGCCACGGGCGTGTCAAAAATCACGCCGGCATCGGCATGCACCGTGAGCCAGGCGTTTTCGGTGATCTCCGACTCCAGCTGGCCTTCGCCCCAGGTCGAATAGCCCAGCGAGACCAGCACCCGGTGCGGGCCGGCGCCGGTGGACAGCGCTTCGAGCACATCGCGCGAGGTGGTCATCTCCAGACCGCCAGGAATGGTCAGGGTGGCAGAGTACGCCGACTCATCGGCAGCACCCGACTCGATCACGATCCGGTCGTGCAGCACAAAGCCGCGCTCGGTGTGCACCGGGCCGCCCTGGAACACGGGCTCGAGCTCCAGGTCCTCGCGGCGCAGCGGCAGGTCGACCTTGTCAAACAGCTTGCCCATCGTGATGTCCGAGGGCTTGTTGATGATGATGCCCAGCGCGCCTTTTTCGCTGTGCTCACACACATAGACCACGCTGCGGCCAAACATCTCGTCTTGCATGCCAGGCATTGCAATCAGAAAGTGGTGAGTGAGGTTCATGGTCCCGGAAGTGTCAGTCTCAGCGCTCATGGGAACCATTGTACGGGCAGCCTGCCGCCCTTTTGTCTGCACAGCCCTCTGCATGCGCTGCCTGGCGCGCATAAAAAAGGGCTGCCCGCAGGCAGCCCTTCTGGCCGGAGCCCTCCACTCGATCAGTGCAGCGTGCCGGCGTCGGCCGCCTTGATCTCGTGGTCCAGCACGCACTGGCGTACCAGCGAGAGCAGCACCTCGTCGGCATAGGGCTTGCCCAGGTAGTGGTCCACGCCCAGGCTGGCGGCGTGCTCGCGGTGCTTGTCGGCAATGCGCGAGGTGATCATCACCACCGGCAGGTCCTTCATCGCCGCATCGGCACGGATCTCGCGCACCAGCTCGAAGCCGTCCATGCGCGGCATCTCGATGTCCGACAGCACCATGACCGGGCGCTCTTCGCGCAGACGGTCCAGTGCCTGCAGGCCATCGGCAGCCAGCGCCACGCGGTAGCCTTCGCGCTGCAGCAGGCGCTGCGTCACGCGGCGCACGGTGATGGAGTCGTCGACCACCAGCACCAACGGCGTCTGCACCACTTGCTCGGCCAGCTCGCGCACCGGCGCCTTGGCCACCTCGGGGCGCACGGCCGCCTGGGCAATGCGCTCGGCGATCTGATCGCCATAGACGGTGTACAAGGCCACCGGGTTGTAGATCAGCACAATCGCGCCCGATGCCAGCACCGACATGCCTGCCAGGCCTGGCAAACGCGCCAGCTGCGGGCCCAGGTTCTTGACCACGACTTCCTGGTTGCCCAGCACTTCATCGACGTGAACCGCCACGCGCTTGGTCGCCGAGCGCAGGATCACCACCGCACTGGTCTTCTCCGGCTCCTCGTTGCTGCGCAGGTTGCCCTGCAGCAGCGCGCCGGCAAAGTAGAACGGCAGCTCCTGCTCGTTGTCGGTGTAGATATTGTTGCCATGGGCCTGCTCGATCAGGGCCTTGGGCACGCGCCGCACATACTCCACCAGGTTGGCCGGTACGCCGAACTTGATGTCGCCCGCGCGCATCATCACCACCTGGGTGACGGCGGTGGTCAGCGGCATCACCATCTGGAAGCGCGTGCCCTTGCCCGTCTCTGAGGTGGTCACGATGTGGCCACCCAGAGACTGGATCTCGGTGCGCACCACGTCCATGCCGATACCGCGGCCCGAAAGCTCGGACACCTCAGAGGCGGTGGAGAAGCCCGGCGCAAAAATCAGCTGCGCGGCCTGGTCCACATCGAGCGGCTCGTCAGCCGTGATCAGGCCCGACTGCACCGCCTTGCGGCGAATCGCATCGAGCTGCAGGCCGGCGCCGTCGTCGTGGATGGACACGGCGATATCGTTGCCTTCCTGGCGCACATCGATGGCGATGATGCCTACCGGCTGCTTGCCCTGGGCCTTGCGCTCCTCGGGCGTCTCGATACCGTGCGCCACGCTGTTGCGCAGCAAGTGCTCGAACGCCGGGGTCACCCGGTCCAGAACGCCACGGTCGATCTCGATCGAGGCGCCGGTGATGTCGAGCTTGACCTGCTTGCCCAGCTCCTTGGAGATCTGGCGCACGATCGCATACAGACGCTCGGAGATGGAGTCGAATTCCACCATGCGCGTGCGCAACAGGTCGCGCTGCAGCTCACGGGCCTGGCGGCCCTGGGCAATCAGGTCGTCTTCGGCGCCTTCGGCCGTACGTTGCAGGTTGCGCTGCACCGTGCCCACGTCGTTGACCGACTCGGCCATCATGCGGGTAAGTTCCTGCACGCGGGTGAATCGGTCGAACTCCAGCGGGTCAAAGCCCGAGTCCGAATCCTTGGCCAGCGCCATGCGCGACTGCATCTGCGACTCGGCCTGCATCTCCACATCGCGCAGCAAGGTGCGCAAGCGCTCCAGGTTGCTTGACATGTCCTTGATGGACGAGCGGATGTTGCTCAGGCGCATATCGAGGCGCGAGCGCGCAATCAGCACCTCGCCCGCCTCGTTGACCAGGCGGTCGAGCAGCTGCGAGCGCACACGCACCGACTGGCCAGCAGCGGCACGCACCGGCGCCATGCGCAGCATCAGCGGCTTGTGCTGGACGCCAGCGCCTGCGTCGGCCGTATCCGCCGCTTGCGCAGCCTGCTCGGCACCAGCGCTTTCCTGCGCAGCGGGGGTGCTGGCGGCCACTTCGGCCACCACTTCGCCCATCTCGGTCGCAGCTGGCACCTGCTGGGGCAAGGCGCCTTCTGCCAGCACCTGGTTGCCGCGCTCTTGCAGGCCGACAAACTCATGCTGCAGGCCGTCGTAGCGCGCCAGCAGAATCTCGATGTCCTGGCTGGTCAGGTTTTCCGTGCCGATGTCCTCGACCTCGGACTCCATGCGGTGCGACATCTCGCCCAGGCGCATTGCGCCCGCCAGCCGTGCACTGCCCTTGAGGGTGTGCAGATGGCGCAGCACTTCGCCGCGTGGCGGCAGGTACTGCGGGTCGGCCGACCATTCCCGCAAGGCAGCGCCCAGCTTGGGCAGCAGCTCCTGCGCTTCTTCCTCGAAGATCAGGAACAGGTCCGGATCGATGACGTCGACCACTTCGATCGCATCGTCGTTGCGCAGCTCCAGCACATCAGGCAAGGCGGCCGTGGATACCGCGGCCACTGGCGCAAACGTGCGCACCGGCGCGGGCGCTGCGGCTGCGTGCTCGTGCAGCTCGGCCAGGCCCGAGGGCTCGGCGTCGAACTCGGCCAGGCCATAAGGCGGGTGCAGCTGCGAGTTGATTTCCTGGTTGGCGATATCGACCAGGTCCTGCACGACGATCTCGCTGGCGGGTTTGACAAAACCAGCCGCCAGTTGGTGCAGCAGCTTGCGAATCTCCGAGCCCGCCGCCTGGCAGGTATTGAGCCAGGAGACCTCCGGGTTGGAGAAGTTGTGGATATGGGAGAGCGCGTGCTCCAGCGCACGTGCCAGCTCGGACAGCGAGCCAAAGCCCACCGTGGACGAGCTGCCCGCCAGCGAATGGGCATAGGCGATCGCATCTTCGGGGAAGTTGCGGTTGGGCGCCTGGGCCCAGGCATACAGCACCTTCTCCAGGTTGTGCGACCAGTTCTCCGCTTCTGCCAGGTAGACATTGAAGAGCGCGGTACTCACGCCCAGCACATTGGCCACCTCGGCAGGCTCCTCGGTGTCTGCCACGGCCGGGGCTGCCGGGGCGGTCTCCTGCACCTGCACTGCTACCAAAGCTTCGGGCTGCACAGGCACTTCGGGTGCTTCCTGCGCTGCAGGCACTTCAGCAGGAGCTTCTGGTTCGGCGGGAGCTTCCAGGTCGGCGACGGCTTCGGGCTCCTGCACAGCGGCAGAGGCCAGCGCTTCGCCCAGGCTTTCTGCCGGGGTGTTCACGTGCTGCGCTTGCTCGGGCTCTGCAACGGGCGGGGTTTCCACCGCGTCCGTAGCCACCGCAGGCAGCACCAGGTCAGCGGGCACTTCCAGCAGGGTCTGGGGCTCGGCCACCGGCTCTTCGGGCAGCGCCTCCAGCTCGGGCAGCATGGTGTCTGCAAACTCTATGGAGTCAAAAGCGGTAGCGGCAGGCTGCGCCGGTGGCGCAGTTGGCTCGGGGACCAGGGGCAGCTCCACCAGGTCCAGTGACGGCAGCTCCAGCGGCAAGCGGGTCGGGGCGGGATCGAGCTTGGCCACCTCGTCCTCGGCCACAAACTCCAGGCCGGCATCCATCGAGACAAAGTCCAGCGCGCTGTCATGCGGCTGCAGCGACTCGGGCGCTTGCGCCTCGCTCGTCTTGGCCTCGGCACTGGCCATGGCCTGCGCAAACTCGGAGAAGTCCACTTCCTCGGCGCTCTCTGGCGCCATGGCCAGCGGCACCAGGCCCGAAGGCGTAGCGAGCGCGGGCGCAGGCTCCAGTGCAGCGGGCGGATCGAGCTCCAGGTCGATGCCGTCGAGCGGCCAGACCAGCGCAGGCGCTGCCTCGGCTTGGGCCACCGGCGCGGGGGCATCGCCCTCCGCGGGCAGCTCCAGCTCGGCCAGGGCCTGGGCAGTCTCTACCGCGTCAGGGGTGTCAGGGGCGTCATTGGCATCGGCCTCCAGCGCCATCTGCTGCGTATCGTGTGGCCATTCCTCGGCCTCGGCGGGCGCCTGGCCGGGCTCGGCGGGCACTACCAGTGGCAGGTGCAGGCCATCGATGCGCATGGCATCGGCCGAGATGCGGAAAATCTCGGGGTTCCAGGTGGACTGACGCTGCGCGCCAATGTCCTCGGCCCAGCGGCCAAAGCCGGTCAGTGCCTCGGCGCTCAACGCCAGCAGCGGTGCATTGGCCGGCTTGTGCTCGGCCAGCCAGCTATTGAGCACCTGCTCCATCGACCAGGCGGCATCGCCATACTGGACCAGCCCGACCATGCGGGAGCTGCCCTTGAGCGTGTGGAAGGCGCGGCGCAGGGTCGTCAAGGCATCGGCGTCGGCCGCATCGCGGCGCAAGGACTGCAGTGCTTGGCCGCCGGTCTGCACGACCGACTGGGCCTCTTCCAAGAAGATGTCCAGCAGCTCTTCGTCCAGCGATTCTTCCGAAACCTCTGGCTGTGCGGGCGCTGCCACCGGCGCTGCGGTTGCGGCGGCCGGTGCCGGGCTGGGCGCAAAAAACTGCAGATCGGGTGCGAGCACCGCAGGCGCCTTGGACGCCGGAGCGGGGCTGGCATCGAACAGCGGCGCCGGAATGGTGGGCGCAAAGTAGACGGAATCGTCTTCCGGCTCTTCGGGCACCGCAGGCGCTGCGACCGGCGCTGCTGCCACAGGCACGGGGGCAGGCGCGACATCGCCGGCCTTTTGCGTGCCCATCACAATGCGCAGCTCGCCACTGGTTGCATCAAACACAAAGAGCTTGCGCGCCAAGGTGCGCTGGTAGCCCAGCATGTCGAGCAGGAAACCCAGTGCGCCCAGGCTGTTGCCCAGCTTTTCGAACACGACCGGCTTGTCCTCGTCGGCCACCTGGCCGGCCGCAAGCTGGTCCACCACGGTGCGCAGGTGCTGCGTGGCAGCGACGGCCTGGTCCAGGCCCAGCACCGACAGCACGCCGCGCATCTGCGACAGCGAACCGGTGACGGTGCCCAGCATCGAGACATCGTCGGGGTTGCGGAAATACTGGTCCAGGTGCTTTTCGGCCTCGGCCAAGGTGGAGTGCAGTTCATCGACCACGCTGCCCATGGTCTGGTGGTCGCTGACGCGGCGGTACAGCTCCTCGACCCAGGTCTCCAGCGGCTCGGGCGGCTGGTCGGCCAGCACATGGTCTAGGCGCTGGGCCAGGCGGTCGGCGCGCTCTCGCATCAGCGCGGGCTTGACATCGAGCGACTCCAGATTGGCCTGCAGGTACAGCACGGCGGTGGCCACTTCCATGGCCATCGGCGTCGACGGTGGCGTGCTGGTGCTCACCAGCCGCTCGGTGACGCGGCCCAGCGCTGCACCCAGCTCGTCGGCGCCGATATGCAGCTTGTGCAGCGATTCGCGGATCAGGTGGAACTGGTCGGCCACCGGCTTGATCTTGTAGCGGTCGCCATCGGCGAGCGACGACCACAGCTCGGCAGCAGACTCCAGGCGCTTGCGCGCCTGCGCCAGCACGGCCGGGTCATACTGGCCAAAGCGCTCCTGGCCGTAGTTGACGCCTTGCAGCGCGTCGGTCTGCAGGCTGACACGCACGGCCTGCAGCACCGCGGCCTTGGCCTCATCGGGGCCCTGGGCCACGGCACAGAAAAAATTCAGCTCATGCTGCAGGCCCTGGTCCACATCGCTGCCACCCTTGGCATGCGCTGCGAACTGCATGATGACCCGCGACGCCGAGCGCTTCACATAGAGGTCGGGGTCGAGCAACTTGTACGCGAGCGCGTCAAAGAAGCCTGCGGCCACCTTCCAGAACAGTTTCAGCGGTCTTTGCGTCTGGCCCTGGGCCAGGCCCAGGCAGACGGCCGTCAAATCCTGCGCGGCGCGGCTGTCGGCAGACTTGATGATCTGCAGCATGTCCGAGTCCAGGCGCTCACGCGCGCTGCGGTCCAGCGGCAGTGCAGCGACTGCCGGGGTCAGCGGCTCCTGCTGCGCCTGGTCGCCATGCCACAGGTCGGCCGGGTGGACGCGCTCCACGCCGGCAAAGGCCTGCATCTCTTTGTATTGCGGAAACAAGGCCACAAAGGAGACATTGCGGCCCTTGAGCACATGGCTCAGGTACTCCAGCAGCGCAAACGAGGTCTTCTCCATCAGCGCCACCGATTTCTCGGTACACAGATGGGGCTTGGCCGCAAAGCGCTGCGCTGCCACTTCCATCAAACCCACCAGCTCGGCGGCCTGGTCGACACCCACCATCTGCAAGGCACCCTTGACCTGGTGCAGGTACTGCTTGGCCACGCGGATGCCGGTGTTGTCGATCGCCTCCAGATCCGATACCTTGGCCGCTTCCACATCCCGGCTGTAGCGAAGCAATGCCTTGACCGTGGATTCCAATGACCGGCGTACCTCGTCATTGATCCACGCCAATGGCCCGAGATCCCTCTCTTCTGTTGGCTGTGCGTTTTCCGCTTTATTTTCAATAGCTATAGACATGCAACAGTCCCCGATTGCGGGTCAAAATTAAACAGCAGGCATGGGGTCAGGCAATCTTGAACCGAGACACCGACTGGCGCAGTTCCTCGGCCATTTGCGACAGCTCACGCACCTGCTGCGCCGTGGTACGGGTGCCATCACTGGTCTGCTCCGTCACCGCAAAAATATGCTGGATATTCTCCGCCACATCATTGGCCTGAACGGCTTCATCGGACGCGGAACGCGAAATCTGTTGAATCAGATCTGCCAGCTCACGCGACACACGATCAATCTCCGCCAGTGCCGTACCGGCGCTGTCTGACAGACGGGCCCCTTCCACCACACCCTGGGTCGAGCGTTCCATAGCGGCCACCGCGTCCTGGGTGTCGGTCTGAATGGCCTTCACCAGCACCGAGATCTGGCGCGTTGCATCGGCAGAACGTTCAGCCAGGCGCTGCACTTCTTCGGCCACCACCGAGAAGCCGCGACCGGCTTCACCCGCGGACGCCGCCTGAATGGCCGCGTTCAACGCCAGCACGTTGGTCTGTTCGGTAATGTCCGAGATCAGGTCGGTAATTTCACCAATCTCCTGCGAGGACTCGCCCAGGCGCTTGATACGCTTGGATGTGTCCTGGATCTGGTCACGGATGGAGTTCATACCACCGATCGCATTTTCCACGGCCTGCAGACCGGACTCGGCAGCCATCAGCGACTTGCGCGCCACCGAGGCCGATTCCTGCGCCTGCGAGGACACGAGGTTAATACGGGTTGCCATGTCCAGAATGGACTTGCCGGTTTCGCGAATCTCGCGCAGCTGCTCGGTCGAGGCGGCCAGCAGTTCGGTCGAGGTGGAATCCACCGTCGACGTGGTTTGCGCCACGCGGGTCGCCGTGTTCTGCACGCTGCCCACCAGCATGCGCAGCTCTTCCACCGTGTAGTTCACCGAGTCGGCAATCGCGCCGGTGATGTCCTCGGTCACGGTCGCTTCCTGGGTCAGATCCCCTTCAGCGACGGACTGCAACTCGTTCATCAGGCGCAAAATAGCGGCCTGGTTGGCGTCGTTGAGGCGCTTGGCCTCCTGCTCCTGGCGCGTGGCTTCTTGCTGCAGCGATTCGGCAGAGCGGCGGCGGTTCAAGCTGTCTGCCAGCTGCAGACGCACCAGGCCCCAGACACCCAGGCCCACCAGCAAGGCGGCCAGCACAATGCCCACCAGGTACAGCCAGACGCGGTCGGACCAGCTGTTCAGGTCAGCCTGCAGCACTTCCAGGCCCTTGCGCAGCGGATCGCTGGCCGACTGGATCGAGACTTCGGCCTCACGGGCCTCCGAGATGCCCTTGAGGTTGCTCAGCACCGAGGAGCCGTCCTTCAGGGTGATGTCGTACTGGGCCGACAGCTCCAGCAGCTTGTCGCGCACGGCGCCGTCACGGGCAGGGCTCAGGCGCAGCTCGGCGCTGCCATTGAGCAGACCGGCAACGATTTCCTTGAAGGTGTTCAAGTCCTTGCCCAGCAGGAACACCGCTTCGGCGTTCGCACCCGAGGCGCTTTGGAAGTCGTTGGCCGACTTGCCGATACGCTGGGTCAGCATGGCCAGCTGGCTGGCGGCGGCAATTTCAGCGGTCGGTGCCGCTTGCTGCAGCTTCAGGCTCACCACCGCCTCGCTCAGCTCCAGCAGGGTCTGGGTGTTCTTGTGAATAGCCTGCAAGTCCTTGTTCATCGCGACCAGCGAGGCCTTTTGCTTGACCACCGCATCGCTCTTGCTGGCGGTGCGGTCCGAGGCTTCCACCAGCGGTGCCAGCACCTCGGCGTAGGAGCTGCCCAGCGCCTTGATGGCCGGGTCGTCCGAGCCCATGTTCAGGCCGTCGATGTTCTTTTTCAGAATCGACGAGGCTTCTGCCACTTCGACAAAGGCCTGCTCGTTACCGTTGACGGCCTGGCCCACCGATTTGGCCAGACGCTGCGACTGGGTCAGGGCCTGGCCGGTCGCGGCCAGCTGGCCACCGGTGGTGCGCGACTGCAAAATCGCCCACACCGCCAGGCCAAAGAAGACCACCAGACCGACGACCACGATGGTCAGCAAGGTCTTCTGGTGCTTGGCAGCCGGAGCAGCGCCCAGGATGGGCAAGGTCACCAGGTCTTCGCTGGCGGTATCGCCTTCGACCAGCTGGGCCATGTAATCGTCCTGCACCGCAGCGCCCGAGGCGCTTGCCGCCGTCTTGGCGGGCGGCAGGCCGTCGCCGGTCGAACCTTCGGAGAGCATCACCTGGTCACCATCTGGGAAGATGCTGACACCTGGGTCTGCCACGTCTTCTTTACGTTTGAATAGTTTGTTGAACATACAAATACCGAAAAGGATGAAGCCGCGGAAGCCCCGCACTAAACCGTGATATCGAGAAAATCGGGCGCATTGGCCAGCAGCTGCAGGTTGAGTTCCTGCCACTGCTCGCCATTGGCGGATAGGTAGAGCGCACCAAAAAATTCCGGCGCATCGGCCGGTTTGTCTTTGGATTGCGAGAAATCATTGCTGCCGCGCAAGCCTTCGAGCTGCTCGACAAACAGTGCGGCATTGACGCCCATCATGGGGTTGAGCGCGACCACCGAGGCCCCGGCAAACACCTGCTCACTGCGCGCGACGGGCAGGCCCAACATGCGGGCCAAATCCACCACCGTCAACAAAATACCCCGGATGCTGGTCACGCCAAGCATCCAGGGTTTGGTGTAGGGTACAGGCTCCACCCCGCTCCAGCCCAGCACTTCGCCAGACTGGCTCAAAGGCAGCAGAAAGTTCTTGCCACTGATCTTGACGGCCAACCACGAGGCACCTACTGCGGTCTGGTTGCGTGCCTGGCTCAAACGATCGGCCAGCCGGGTTTGCAGCTCTCGCAAGTCTTCGCGCTGTGCCATGCCTTATCCCAGTGCCTCGATCTTGGCCTTGAGCTCGGCCGGATCCACCGGCTTGGTCACATAGCCACGCGCGCCCTGGCGCATGCCCCAGACCCGGTCGGTTTCCTGGTTCTTGCTGGTGCACATGATGATCGGGATATCCGCATACTCGGGGCTGCGGGTGATCAGACGGGTCAGCTGAAAGCCGTTCTGTCCGGGCATCACCACGTCCATCAGAATCAGGTCAGGGCGGTCTTCCGACAGGCGCAGCATCGCCTCGTCCGAGTTTTGCGCAGTGCGCACCACCATACCCTGGCGAACAAGCAGATCGCTCAAAAACATCAATTCAGTTTTTGAGTCATCAACGATAAGAACTTTTTGAATAGGCACGACCCCTCCTTAACGCTCGGCAACGAAACGTCCGACGGTTTCCAGTAATTGATCTTTGGTAAATGGCTTGGTGAGGTAGTCTTCACACCCCACCATTCGTCCCCGGGCCTTGTCAAAGACGCCGTCCTTGGACGACAACATGACCACGGGTGTCGATGCAAAAGCATCATTGCGCTTGACGATGGCGCAGGTTTGGTAGCCGTCCAGTTTTGGCATCAGGATGTCGCAAAACACCATGTCCGGCTTGAAATCGTTGATTTTGGAGAGGGCGTCGAAGCCGTCTTCGGCAAGCAGCACCTCGTAGCCGCCCTGCTTCAGAAAAATCTCAGCACTTCTGCGAATGGTATTGCTATCGTCGACCACCAATACCTTGAAGTTGTCTGCGGAAACTGTCACCGGCCACCCTCCTCATTGCATGTCATGAAATGTGAATGCACGCGGCAGCCAAGGCTGACAAAGCCCCTCCCACCCGTTTGCATTGAACACATACGCCCTATGGCAATTTTTCTTTCGACGAATCCGCATGTGCTGGAGATGCATTTTGCACCACAGCGCGTACACTGCACCCGTCGTCCCTGCTCCTAATTTTGAAAAGCTTACAGAGGCTTTACATAGAATGCAACGATTGTAGCTTTTCAACACAGATTTAACGGTGATTCCCGTACCAATGTGCCCTATCTCGTTGACCTATGACATCCTCCTTGACAAACCAGCCAGAATCCAGCCCCAGTGAGAGCACATTGGCAGCCACCATCGATACCGCCAGTATCCTGTGCATCAATGCCAATGACCCCAGTGGCGCAGGCGGCACCAATGCCGATGCGCTGGCCGTGGCCTCGATGGGCGGGCACCCTTGCACCGTGGTGACCGGTGCCCTGATCCGTGACACCCTCGACACCATCGACTTTTACCCGCTGTCCGATGATGCGGTACAACAACAGGCACAGACGGTGTTACAGGACATTCCGATCCGCGCGATCAAATTGGGCTTTTTGGGCTCAATTGAAAATGTACGTGTGTGTGCAGAAGTAACCAACGACTACCCGGATGTACCGGTGGTGGCCTATGTCGCCGGCATGGCCTGGTGGGACAGCGAGCTGATCGACGACTACCTGGACGCCTACCAGGAGCTGCTGCTCCCCCAGGTGACCGTGCTGGTCGGGGCCTATGGACTGCTGTGGCGCTGGCTGCTGCCCGAGCGCACCTCCGAGCACCGCCCCAGCCCCCGCGACCTGGCCAAGGCTGCTGCCGACCATGGCGTGCCCTTTGTGCTGGTGACCGGCATCCCCACGCCTGACCAGCATGTGGAAAACGTGCTTGCCTCGGCCGACACCATCTATGGCAGCGGCGAGTTCGAGCTGTTCGAGACCGAATTCATCGGCGCGGGCGACACCCTGAGCGCCGCCCTCACGGCCTTGCTGGCCACCGAGGTGCCCCTGAGCGACGCCACGGCAGAAGCGATGACCTACCTGGACAAATGCCTCGAAGGCGGCCTGCGCCCCGGCATGGGCAAGACCGTGCCTGACCGATTGTTCTGGGTGCATGCCGATGATGAAGACGAAGACGAGAGCGAAGCGGGTGATGAAGGCGGCGGTATCGATACCCGCCCGCTCTAAAACCTGTTCAAAGAATCGGTTCAAAAGCCTGCGCATTCCAGTGCAGTGAATACCGGATTGACAGCCCCAAGCGCCCGCTTGGCCGACAATCCAAGGCCAGTGTAGATGTGAGCCCCTTATGATGATCGATAAAAACGCCCAGTTGTTTGAACGTGCCCGCCAGGTGATTCCCGGTGGCGTGAACTCGCCCGTGCGGGCCTTCAATGCGGTGGGCGGCACGCCGGCCTTCATTGCCCGCGCCCAGGGCGCGCACCTGTTTGATGCCAATGACAAGCAGTATGTGGACTACATCGGCTCCTGGGGCCCGATGATTCTGGGCCATGGCCATCCGCAGGTGCTGAGCGCCGTGCAGGCCGCGCTGCTCGAAGGCTTCTCCTTCGGCGCGCCGACCGAGCGCGAGATTGCGCTGTCCGAAGCCATCTTGAAGCTGATGCCGTCGATGGACATGGTGCGCCTGGTCAGCTCCGGCACCGAAGCGGGCATGAGTGCGATCCGCCTGGCGCGCGGCTTTACCGGCCGCAACAAGATCATCAAGTTCAACGGCTGCTACCACGGCCACGCCGATGCGCTGCTGGTCAAGGCCGGCTCGGGCCTGGCCACCTTTGGCGCCTCGTCCTCGGCAGGCGTGCCCGACCATGTGGTGCAGGACACCATCGTGCTGGAGTACAACGACATTGCCCAGCTCGAAGAGGCCTTTGCCAAGTACGACGGCCAGATCGCCTGCGTGATCATGGAGCCCATTGCCGGCAACATGAACTTTGTGCGCGCCAGCACCGCCTTTACCCGCCGCATCAGCGAGCTGACCAAGGAGCATGGCGCGCTGCTGATCTACGACGAGGTGATGACCGGTTTCCGCGTCGCCCTGGGCAGCGCGCAGAGCCTGTATGCGCAGCAGATCCCTGGCTTCAAGCCCGACATCACCGTGCTGGGCAAGGTGATTGGCGGCGGCATGCCGATGGCCGCCTTTGGCGCGCGCCGCGAGATCATGGAAAAGCTCTCGCCACTGGGCCCGGTCTACCAGGCCGGCACCCTGTCGGGCAACCCGATTGCCACCGCCTGCGGCCTGCAGACCCTGGCGCTGATCAGCCAGCCGGGCTTCCATGAAGCGCTGCATGCCAAGACCGGCCAGCTGATGGCCGGCCTCAAGGCCGAGGCCGATGCCGCCGGCGTGCCCTTCAGCGTGGACCACCAGGGCGGCCTGTTCGGCTTCTTCCTGCTGCCCGAGCTGCCCAGCCACTACGAGGCGGTGATGAAGAGCGACAAGCCGCTGTTCAACAAGTTCTTCCACGGCATGCTCGCGCGCGGCCACTACTTTGCGCCAGCGCTGTACGAGGCCGGCTTTGTCAGCAGCGCGCATACCGATGCCGACATCCAGGCCACGATCGAAGCGGCCCGCGAAGTCTTCAAGACCTTGTAAGCCACGCCCCCTCCTCCGCCAGCGCTTCTGGCGGGCATAAAAAAACCTCGGCATGCCGAGGTTTTTTGTGGTCTGTCGCAGGCGATCAGTCGTCGCTGCCACCCAGTTGCATGATCAGGCGCAGCACATACCAGAACAGCAGGGCCACCGATGCGAACAGGTGCAGGGCCGCGCCAGCGGGGCGGTCTGCGGGGTAGTGGCGCATGATCTGCGAGGTGTCATACAGCACGCAAGCGCCGGCAAACAGCACCATCGCGCCGGAGAACCAGATCCCCAGCTTGAAGCCGAACACGACGCCGGCCAGGATGATACCGATGGCCACCAGGCCGCCGATCTTCAAGAAGCCGCCCAGGAAGGAGAAGTCCTTCTTGCTGGTGAAGGCCGTGAAGGTCAGGCCCGCGACCAGTGCCAGCGTGGCAACCGATGCCGCCTGGATGGAGCCGGGGGCAATGATGCTGGCCATCGCCAGCATCGGCGCGAAAATGAGCGACTCGGCAAACACAAAGCCGCCCAGCGCCAGGTACTGCACGCCGGTGCTTTCCGAATTGTCCGCCGCGTTGGTGGCGAGCCAGCCCACCACCATGAAGGCGCCCATCACCGCAAGCCAGCCCCATTTGCTGACACCCAGCATCTTGAGCATCGCAAACGATGCGCCGCTGGCGTAGAGGCCAAACGACAGCACGGCAAAAGCCAAGATGGCTACGGCCAGATGGCTGTAGGCCGCCTTGATGAATTGGCCACGGCTGTTTGCTTCGGCCAGGCCACCGCCGTGTCCGGCGTATTCGGGAAAGTTCATGCGTCCTCCTTCAGGTCTATGTCGGAGCAGTATCGCAGATTTGCTTTACAAAGCTGGGCCTTTCCAGGCCCTGCCTACGGGCATTGCCACCGGGCACAAAAAAGCCCGCGTAGAAGCGGGCTCCAGGGCATCGCTGCAGCAGGCCATCAAGGCGGGCTGGCAGCGGGCGTCTTGGCGGGGCTGAGCGCCATCAGCCAACCGGCCATCAGCTCGGCCTGCTCCTGCGTGACCTGCGGGTGGCGCGGCATCACAATGCGGCCCCATTCGCCCACGCTGCCTTCGCGGATCTTGCCGGCCAGGTAGGGCACGGCATCGTCGCGGCCCGCATAGCGCTTGGCGATATTGCGAAAGCCGGGGCCCACCACATCGAGCTCCATCGTGTGGCAGCGCATGCAGTCGCTGCTGCGGGTGACCAGCTCACGCCCCTTTTGCAGCTGGGGGCTGGCCTCGATCAGGCGGTCAGCGGCCGTCACCTCAGGCTTGGGCCGGATGATCAGCCGCCCGATATTGAACATGCCCAGGCCCACCACCAGCGCAAATGCGACGATCAGCACGCCGAGCCAGCGCGAACGGCGTGGCGCTTCGTTGTCCTCATCGGGGTTGGGGGCGGGGTCAGGGTGCTGCGAATCGCTCATGCTGGAATCGGCCCGGGGGCCAGCGCTGGAAACGGGCCGGCGAACGCGCAGGTTCGCGGCCCTGGGTGAAAAGCGGCAGCGCCCTGGCAGGCGCCGCCTGTGCCATCAATGGCGGAAGTGGCGCACGCCGGTGAACACCATGGCCACGCCGCGCTCGTTGGCAGCATCGATCACTTCCTGGTCGCGCATCGAGCCACCAGGCTGGGCCACGCAGGTGGCACCGGCATCGACCACCACATCCAGGCCGTCACGGAAGGGGAAGAAGGCATCGGACGCCACCACAGTGTTCTGCAGCGACAGCTTGGCCGCTTCCGCCTTGATCGACGCGATTCGGGCCGAATCCAGGCGCGACATCTGGCCCGCGCCCACGCCCATGGTCATGCCGTTCTTGCAGAACACGATGGCATTGGACTTGACGAACTTGGCCACCTTCCAGGCGAACAGCAGGTCCTGCAGTTCTTGCGGGGTGGGCTGCTTGACGGTCACCACCTTCAGATCCGCCAGTTGCAGCTCGTGGTTGTCGGCCGATTGCAGCAGGATGCCCGAGCCCACGCGCTTGGACTCAATGGCGTTGCGGCCCTGCTCCCAGTCGCTGTTGCCGCCAGCGGGCAGTGCAATCTTCATCAGGCGCACATTGACCTTGGACTTGAAGATCTCCAGCGCCTCGGCGCTGAACTCAGGGGCCATCAGCACTTCGACGAACTGCTTGGACACGGCCTCGGCCGCAGCCTTGTCGACTGCGCGGTTGAAGGCGATGATGCCGCCAAAAGCGCTGGTCGGGTCGGTCTGGAAGGCCTTGGAGTAGGCTTCAAATGCATCGGCACCCACGGCCACGCCGCAGGGGTTGGCGTGCTTGACGATCACGCAGGCCGGCACCTCGAAGCTCTTGACGCATTCCCAGGCAGCATCGGCATCGGCGATGTTGTTGTAGCTCAGCTCCTTGCCTTGCAGCTGCACGCCCGTGGCCAGCGAGCCGGGTGCGGGGTACAGATCGCGGTACCAGGCCGCTTGCTGGTGGCTGTTTTCACCATAGCGCAGGTCCTGGATCTTGATGAACTGGCTGTTGCTCTGGCCGGGGAAGGCAGCGCGCTCGGGCACGTATTCTTCCGACAGCTTCTCGTCTTCGAAGGTAACCGACGACAGGTAGTTGCTGATCGCGCCGTCGTACTGGCTGATGCGGTTGAAAGCAGCCACCGACAGTGCAAAGCGCAGTTGGTTGCTCAGCTTGCCGCCGGCCTTCAGCTCGGCGAGCACGGCGTCGTACTGGTCGGCGGCGGTGATCACGCCCACATCCTTCCAGTTCTTGGCAGCCGAGCGCACCATCGCCGGGCCACCAATGTCGATGTTCTCGATGGCATCGGCCAGGGTGCAGCCGGCCTTGGCGACGGTCGCTTCAAAGGGGTAGAGGTTCACCACCAGCAGGTCGATGGTCTCGATGCCGTGTTCCTTCAGCGCAGCCATGTGCTCGGGCAGGTCGCGGCGGGCCAGCAGGCCGCCATGCACCATGGGGTGCAGGGTCTTGACGCGGCCGTCGAGCATCTCGGGGAAGCGGGTGACCTCGGCCACCTCGGTCACGGGCAGGCCCTTGTCGGCCAGCAGCTTGGCGGTGCCACCGGTGGACAGCAGCTGCACACCCAGCGCGTGCAGGGCTTGGGCGAACTCGACAATACCGGTTTTGTCGGAAACGGAAATCAGGGCTTTCATGTCAATCACTTCAAAGATAGAAACAGGCTTGTGCCGCATGCGCAGCGGGCGCAAGCAGCACTGAAATCAGGGCGCGAGTCAGAGCATCTTGTGCTCGACCAGCTTCTTGCGCAGCGTGTTGCGGTTCAGGCCCAGCCATTCGGCGGCCCGCGACTGGTTGTTGTCGGCGTGGTTCATCACCACCTCCAGCATCGGGCGCTCCACCATGCGCACCACCATCTCGTACACGCGGTCCGGCACCTCGCCTTCCAGATCCTGAAAATAGGTCTGCAGGCTGTCCCGCACGGACTGCTCAATCGTCGTCTTACTCATACAAAGTCATCACTCATTGTTGTTGCTTGGGCCATCGCACTCCCGCTGGCCTCTGGTGCTGGTGCCATGCCAGGCAGCCGGTCCATCTGTTGCCCCAGGGCTAACAGGTAATCGGCTACGGCCTGCCATTGCGCCGCACTGTTGTCAATCACATTCATCTCGCGCCGAAACGCATCGCCCCCCGGCAGATCGCGCACATACCAGGCAATGTGCTTGCGCGCCGAGCGCACGCCCGTGCTCTCGCCGTACAGCGCATAGTGGTCCTGCAGGTGCTCGAGCAGATGGCGGCGCAGCTCGGCCACCAAGGGGGGCGCAAGCAGCTCGCCGGTCTGCAGAAAATGCACGATCTCGCGAAAAATCCAGGGGCGGCCCTGGGCCGCCCGTCCCACCATCACCGCGTCCGCACCGGTAAAGGCCAGCACATCGCGTGCCTTGGCCGGGCTGGTGATATCGCCATTGGCAACCACCGGCACCGAGACCGCCTGCTTGACGGCACGGATCGTGTCGTACTCGGCCAGGCCCCGGTAGCCCTGCTCGCGCGTGCGGCCATGCACGGTAAGCATCTGGATGCCCGCCTGCTCGAACTGGCGCGCCAGCTGCACGGCATTCTTGTGGTCATCGCTCCAGCCGGTGCGCATCTTCAAGGTCACCGGCACGCCATGGGGGGCAGCAGCCGCCACCACGGTTGCAGCAATCTCGACGGCCAGCGGCTCGTTTTGCATCAGCGCCGAGCCGGCCCATTTGTTGCAGACCTTCTTGGCCGGGCAACCCATGTTGATGTCGATGATCTGCGCGCCGCGCTCGATGTTGTAGACCGCCGCCTCGGCCATCATCGGCGCGTCGGTTCCTGCGATCTGCACGGAGATCGGGCCAGGCTCGCCAGCATGGTTGGCGCGGCGGCTGGTCTTGAGGCTGTCCCACAGGTCCTTGCGGCTGGTCACCATCTCGCTGACCGCATACCCCGCCCCCAGCGCCTTGCACAGCTGACGAAAAGGCCGGTCCGTCACGCCCGCCATGGGCGCCACAAACACGTTGTTGGCCAGAGTATAGGGACCGATGTGGACGGACATGGAATGCAAAAAGCGAGCACTTCGCCACCGAAGTGCTGGTTGTTGTGGTGAGGGGAAGGGGCAGATTGTACTGCTTAAAAAAGTAGCAAACATCCAATCTACCCGCTTGACATTTGGGAATGCCCAAAAAATGGGCGACGGGGCGCCCACTGGCAACGCCCCAGAGACGCCCCAAAGGCGCGCTTGGCAGCCGCAGTGAGCGCTCCAGCGCCTCGGCCGCAAGCGCTTGTCCAGATGGCATTTTTCGGCCTCTTGGCTGACACGGCCGCAGCCCGCAGCGCCGCTGGCGGGCGGCCCCCAGCCGCTACACTGGCAGCCATGGAAGCTTGGATTCAACAGTTGCTGACATGGCTGGCCCTGCCGCAGTTCGGGCTCAGCACGGTCTTTATCGTGGCCCTGATCTCGGCCACCTTGCTGCCGCTCGGCTCCGAGCCCGCTGTGGCCGGCCTGCTACACCTCAACCCCGATCTGTTCTGGCAGGCCATCTTGGTGGCTACCGCCGGCAACACCCTGGGCGGCGCCATCAGCTGGTGGACCGGCGCGCTGGCCCGCACCGCCTGGTACAAGGCCCGCAGCCTGCGTAAGGTTGGGCTTGACCCCACCGACCCCAGCCAGCCCCCTGCCCCACCCAACAAGCAAAGCCGCCACCAGCGCATGGCCCGCATCTGGTTGCGCAAGTTTGGTGCCAAGGCCTGCCTGCTCAGTTGGCTGCCCATCGTCGGTGATCCGCTCTGCGCCGTGGCCGGCTGGCTGCGCCTGCCATTCTGGCCCTGCGTGTTCTATATGGCGGTGGGCAAGTTTTTGCGCTACCTGGTGATGACGGCCACCATTTTGCATTTCTGGCCTTCGTGAAGTCGCGCTGAGCCCGGCGCCCACCTCTGCCGCACTAATCCACCCGCAGGCCCAGCTGCTGCGCCACGGCCGCATAGCGGTCTATATCGCTGGCAATCACCCGCCCAAACTCAGCCGCACTCTGCTGCACCGGCGTGTAGCCTTGATCGCGCAGCCACTGCTGCATCGCAGGCTCGGCCAGGATCTGCGCCAGCTCCGCATGCATGTGCTGCACGACGGCATCGCTGGTGGCGGCAGGCGCCAACAGACCATGCCACTGCTCCACGCTGAAGCCGGCACTGCCCTGCTCGGCCACAGTGGCAACCTGGGGCCACTGCGCCAGGCGCTGGGGCGCAGTGATGGCAATGGCGCGCACGCGGCCGGCATCGATCAGCGGCGCTGCGCTGCTGGCGGTGACCATGCCCATGGCGACCTGGCCGGCGGCCACGGCGGTGATGGCCGGCCCGCAGCCCTTGTAGGGCACATGCTGCAAATGCAGCTGCGCGGCCTGGGCCAGCATCTCGCCGGCCAGGTGCTGTGGCGTGCCATTGCCGCAAGAGGCAAAGGGCAGCTGCAGCCGCTGCGCCGAGGCGCGCACATCGGCCAGGTTGTGCAGCGCGCTGGCCTGCGGCACCACCAGCACCGAGGCGATGGTGCCCACATTGAACACGGCCTTGAAGTCCTGGCGTGGGTCAAAATCCAGCTGGCGGTAAACGGCAGGGTTGATCGCGAACGAGCTGTTCACCATCAGCCAGCTGCTGCCATCGCCCGGAGCCTGCGCCACATGGCGCGCGCCAATATTGCCGCTGGCCCCGGGGCGGTTTTCCACCACCACGGTCTGGCCGCTGCGCTGCTGCAAGGCGGCGCCCAGTTTGCGCGCGAGCAGGTCGGTGCCGCCGCCGGGCGGAAAGGTCACGACGATGGTGATGGGCTTGTCAAAGCGGGCGGCGGCCATGCTGCTGCCGCCCAGCCACAGGCCAGCTGCAATGCAGGCCACAGTGGCGCTGGCGACCCACCACCAGGAAAAGCGTTGGAAAACTCGGGGCATCACAGGCCTCCTTCCAGGTTATGCCAGGTGTTCGGGGAAACAGGGCCGGCTCAGGCATCCAGGCCAATATCGAGCACCTTGGCGCTGTGCGTGAGCCAGCCCACTGCAATCTGGTCCACCCCGGTGGCGGCCACCTGGGGCGCCGTCTCGGGCGTGATGCGGCCCGAGGCCTCGGTGACGGCCTTGCCCCGGCACATGGCCACCGCCGTGCGCAGGGTCTCCAGGTCCATGTTGTCCAGCAGCACCACGTCCACCCCGAGCTGCAATGCCGCATCAAGCTGCGCGAGCGTGTCCACCTCGAGCTCGATCTTGACCATATGGCCGACGCCCGCCCGGGCGCGGCCCACGGCGGTGGCCACATCGCCAGCCAGCGCAATATGGTTGTCCTTGATCAGCACGGCGTCATCCAGTCCAAAGCGGTGGTTGCTGCCGCCGCCCACGCGCACGGCGTACTTTTGCAGCGCACGCAGGCCCGGCATGGTCTTGCGCGTGCAGGTCACCCGCGTGCCATAGGGCTGGATCGCCTGGGCGATCGAATAGGTGGCGCTGGCCACACCGCTCAAATGGCAGAGGTAGTTCAGCGCCGTGCGCTCCGCCGTCAGGATCGCCCGGCTCTTGCCGTGGATGCGGGCGATCTCCATGCCCGGCGCCAGCACCGTGCCATCACCGCACAGCGGCTCAAACACGAGACCGCTGTCGAGCAGATGAAAGGCCAGCCGCGCCAGATCCAGCCCTGCCAGCACGCCCGCTTGCCGCGCCACCAGGCGCAGGCTGTCCCTGGCATCTGCTGGCACGATGGTGTCGGTCGTCAGGTCGCCGGCGCGGCCCAGGTCTTCGAGCAGCGCCATGCGCACCAGCGGCTCCAGCATCACATCGGGCAAAGGAGGAACGGGCAGCGCAGCGGTTTGATTAATGCTCATTTTGAGTATTTATAGAGTAAAAAAAGGGGCGCACCAGCCTTGTAGCAGTCGCACGGGGATTTATGCTAAACCTGAGCATAAGTACTGTCAAGCGCTGAAGCCTGGGGACCTGTCACCTGCGCTCAGGCCTTCAAAGAGGGATTGGGGTGGTCAGCCGCGTGCCAGCGGCAGCTTGTTGCCCGCCACTGCCCGCTCCACCAGCACATTGCGGCGAAAGCGAAACAGCTTGGCAGGGCGGCCTGCGCCCTGGCTGCTGATCTCGCCGGTGTCCTCCACCAGCGCCTGCTGCTCGATCAGGCGGCGAAAGTTCTGCTTGTGCAGGCTGCGCCCGGCCAGTGCCTCCACGGTCTGCTGCAGCTGCAGCAACGAGAAACTGTCGGCCATCAGCTCGAACACCACCGGGCGGTACTTGATCTTGGCCCGCAGCCGCGCCATGCCGGTGGCCAGAATGCGGCGGTGGTCATTGCGCATCGCCATGCCCAGCAAGGTCTGGCCTTGGGGGGCCGCCATGCCATCGCGCCAGGCCTCAGCCACGAGGCCCGCTTCAAACAGCAGCTCGTAGCGCTGCAGCACCAGCTCTTCGTTCCAGTCGTTGCCGTCGAGGCCAAAGCTCACACAGGCCCGCTCCCATCTCGCGCTGGCCGCCGCCTTGTCCGCCGCCTGGCCACTCCAGGCCTGCAAGGCGGGTGCAATGCGCTGGCCCAGCATCGCCGGCGCGCCACTGCGCCAGTCCTCCCAGGGGAAATAGCGGTACCAGTCCTGCCAGCCCGGCTGGGCCTGGCCGGCATCGTCCAGCTCGCGCGTCAATGCCAGGTAGCTGATGGAGATGGCCCGCATACCCAGCTCCTGCGAGCGGTCGCGGTCGGCAAAGGTGTAGAGCTGCTCGACAAAGCCCAGCGGGTGGTGGGTCTGGGTCTCCACCCAGGCGCGCAGGCTGGCCTGCAGCGAGCGGTGGTTGGCGGTGAAAGGCCCCGCTGGCAGCGTCTCGCCCGCCTGCGTGGTCAATATGCGCGGCTGCCCGCCCGTCACCGCCACCAGCACCGCCACCAGATCGGCCTGCACCGAATGCTGCTCGCGCTCGGCGGCGCTTTGCGCAAGGGGCGCGGGCGCAGCAGTGGCTAGTGTGTTGGCGGCAGGTGGGGTCACCAAAGGGGGCTTTCAAGAATCGATGGACGGGGCTGCGCCTGCAGCGACCGCCAACGGGGCCACAGTCTGGCAAGCAGCGGCTATCTTATAACGGCTTGCCGCGCTGCTCTGCCATCCCGCTGCCACATGCGCATGAGCGCAAGGCGCCATGAAAAAACCCGCTGACAAAGCAGCGGGCTCCTGGGGTTCGCCAGCACGCAGCGAGTGCGCGCAGGCAGTGTCGTCGCCGAAACGGTCAGACGTTGAAGAGGAAGTTCAGCACATCGCCATCCTTGACGATGTATTCCTTGCCTTCGGCGCGCATCTTGCCGGCTTCCTTGGCGCCTTGCTCACCCTTGTACTGGATGTAGTCATCAAAGGCGATGGTCTGGGCGCGGATAAAGCCGCGCTCGAAGTCGCCGTGGATGACGCCAGCGGCCTGGGGCGCGGTGGCGCCCACGGGCACCGTCCAGGCGCGCACTTCCTTCACACCGGCGGTGAAGTAGGTTTGCAGACCCAGCAAGGTGAAACCAGCGCGGATCAGGCGGTTCAGGCCGGGCTCTTCCAGGCCCATTTCCTGCAGGAACATGTCGCGGTCTTCGTCGCCCATCTCGGACATTTCTGCCTCGATCTTGGCGCAGATGGCAACCACGGGTGCGCCCTGTGCTTCGGCATAGGCCTTAAGGCTGTCGAGCAGCGGGTTGTTCTCAAAGCCATCTTCGCTGACATTGCCGACAAACATCGCTGGCTTGGCGGTGATCAGGCAGAACTGCTTGAGCAGCGGCGCGTCTTCCTTGGACACGGGCACGATGCGGGCGGGCTTGCCCTCGTCGAGCACGGCCTGGATGGGGGTCAGCAGCGAGACCAGCTTGGCGGCTTCCTTGTCATTGCCCGACTTCGCCGCCTTGCTGTAGCGGTTCAGCGCCTTCTCCACGGTGGCCAGGTCGGCCAGGCACAGTTCGGTCTGGATCACTTCGATATCGGCGATCGGGTCCACCTTGTTGGCCACGTGGATCACGTTCGGGTCTTCGAAGCAGCGCACCACGTTGACGATGGCGTCGGTTTCGCGGATATGGGCCAGGAACTGGTTGCCCAGGCCTTCGCCCTTGGAGGCGCCTGCCACCAAGCCAGCGATGTCGACAAACTCCACGATGGCCGGAACAACGCGCTCGGGCTCTACTATCTTGGACAGCTGGTCCAGACGCGGATCAGGCACTTCCACCACGCCGGTATTGGGTTCGATCGTGCAGAAAGGATAGTTTTCGGCGGCAATCCCTGCCTTGGTCAACGCATTAAAAAGGGTGGACTTGCCAACATTGGGCAAACCGACGATGCCGCATTTGAGGCTCATGGCAGTGCTTTCTCTATTCTTTCGGACAAACCCGGTATTTTAAGCCGACTGCATGGCAATCGCGAATCCAGGCGTATTAACGGGGGGCCTCAGTCAAACTGCAGGGCGCCGCCGACAGCATCACCCACCCGCAGCACCCCGCCCGTGCCCGCTGGCACATAGGCGTTCATGCCAAAGGTCACGGCGCCATCCAGGCGCTCATCGTGGCGGTAGGTCTGCAAAGTGTCGGTCACGCTGGTACCGCTCGCAGCGGTGGCCGGGTCGATATCGGGGATGGGGCAGCGCGCGCAGGGCTTGACGAGGGGCAGATCGGCCCATAGCTGGCTACCCGGGCCGCCCTGCTGTACCGACAGGCTCTCGATGCGGTCTTCGTCATGCGACTGGAAACCGTCGACGACGATATTGGCGCGAAAGCGCTCAGCCACCACCGGCACCTCGCCCGCCTGGCGCAGGCGCTCATTGAGCTCATTGACCGAGGCCTGGCTGACGACCAGCACCGGAAAGCCATCGGCAAACTGCGTGGGCGCATCGGCCCCGCCCGTCCACTTCTTGCTCGCCAGGCGCAGCGCCTGCGGGGCCATGCGCACCAAAGTGCATTCCGTCTGCAAGAACGCGCTGAACCAGGCATTGACCGCATCGGGCGCCTGCAGGCCCGTCACCTGGTCGTCCCAGACGCGCACCGCGCGCTCGGGGCCGCTAAAGGCCATGTCCACCTGGAGCGGGTCCATGCCCGGGGCCGTGACCGTCATCACCCCATCGGCAATGGCCGGCTGCACCAGCACCATGCGGGCGATTTCGCGCTGCGAGATGAATTCGCCCCGCCCATCGACGAGCATGAAGGCCCGGTCATGCTCCAGGCCCGTGGCCAACAGGCGTGCGCTTTGCACCGCGATGCCGGCACAGGATTTGATGGGAAAAACCCACAATTGGCCAATATGGCCGGTGACATCAAAAAAATCGCTATTTGCCATGCTGCTCTGCGCCTGGGTTGATTCTGGGCAAACCACACTGTAACGAGTAAAAGGCCGCCCTGCACCTAGGGATGCTCAGCAAAACTCCCCTGCCATGGTCTGAATACGGGTCGGGCGATCCGCGCCCATCCCAAGTGGCGAGGGTTTTGCAAGGGATCCCGACTGCGCGCCCAACGGTGGCCAGCCCCCTGCGGCAAGTCGTACCTGCGCGCTGCACTGCCACGGTGCCCCACTACAATAGATCGCTTATGGCTTCTGAATTCGACGTTTGTATCCGTGGCGCGGGCATTGTGGGCCGCAGCTTGGCATTGTTGCTGGCGCGCGAGCGCATGCGTGTGGCGCTGGTGGACACGGCGCCTGCGCCCAGCAACAGCGGCCACGGCGATGTGCGCGCCTATGCGCTCAACCAGCTCTCGCGCGAGGTGCTGCAGTCGGTGCGCAGCTGGCCCGAGGCCCAGTACGCCACCCCGGTGACCCGCATGGATGTCTATGGCGACCAAGGCGGCGAGGTGCATTTTGATGCGGCGCAGCAGCATTCCGAGCCGCTGAACTGGATCGTCGATGTGCCTGCGCTGGAAGCGCAACTGGCCGCTGCCGTGCGCTACCAACCGATGGTCGAGACGGTAGGCAGCCCGGTCGATGCCGCGCTGACGGTGGTCTGCGAAGGCAAGCACAGCCGCACCCGCGAAGAATTTGGCGTGGAGTTCGCCACCATCCCCTACCACCAGACGGCTGTCGCCACCCGCCTGCGCTGCGAGCGCCCCCATGGCCAGGCCGCGCGCCAGTGGTTTTCGGCCGCTGGCGACATTCTGGCCTTTTTGCCGCTGGGCGGCCCGGACGGCCATGAGGTGGCCGTCGTCTGGTCGCTGCCGGTCAGCCAGGTCGAAGGCGTCAAGGCGCTGGACGATGCAGGCCTGGCGATGGCGCTGGAATCGGCCAGCCAGGGCATGCTGGGCCAGTTGACGGTTTGCGCCGAGCGCGCCGCCTGGCCGCTGCAGCAATCGGTTGCGCGCCAGTGGTGCGGCCCGATGCCCGGAAGCGCCCTGCAAGGTACCGCCCGGGCCCAAAGCTGGGTGCTGGCCGGCGACAGCGCCCACGCCGTGCACCCGCTGGCCGGCCAGGGCCTGAACCTGGGCATGGCCGATATCGCCGCGCTGGCCCGTTTGCTGACCAGCGAAGATGCGCGCTGGCGCCGCCTGTCGGACCTGCGCCTGTTGCGCCGCTATGAGCGCGAACGCAAGGCGCGCCTGGCCCCCATCGGCTTGGCAATGGACAGCATTCAACAATTGTTTACCAGGCCAGAGACACCTTTGCAGAGCCTGAGAAACTGGGGCATGCGCGGCTTTGAGAGCAGCGGCCCGCTGAAATCCTGGGTCACCCGCCAGGCCATGGGAGTGAACTTTTAGCGCCCATCTGGTACAAACCGTCGTTCGGCCAAAAGCCGCTTGCGGTACCAAAATGTTCATATTGACGGGGGTTTAGCGTTCAGGCGCAGTTCCTGCCCAGACGGACAGCGGTGCACCGCCAAGCGGCTTTCCCTGCGTTGGGGTCTCTCCAGCGCGCAGGCTTTCACCATCAAGATTCAAAAAAGGTTTCTCATGCGAATTCTCTCTACCGTATTGGCCAGTGCTGCCATCGCGGCCAGTTTCTCTGCCAGTGCGCAAGAAGACGCGATCCGCAAGGCGCTGGCAGAGCGTATCCCCCAACTGCAAAAGATTGACGAAGTCAGCGCCACGCCGATGCAGGGCCTCTATGAAGTGCGCGTGGGCACCGACCTGTTCTACAGCGACGCCAAGGGCAACTACCTGATCCAGGGCGAGCTGATCGACACCCAGGCGCACCGCAACCTGACCGAAGACCGCATGAACAAGCTGACGGCGGTGGACTTCAACAGCCTGAACCTGAAGGACGCGATCAAGACCGTCAAGGGCAATGGCTCGCGCAAGATTGCCGTCTTTGAAGACCCCAACTGCGGCTACTGCAAGCGCTTCGAGAAAGACCTGCAAAACGTCAAGGACGTGACGGTCTACACCTTCCTCTACCCGATCCTGAGCCCCGACTCGGTCGAGAAGTCGCGCAATATCTGGTGCGCCAAGGACCCGGCCAAGGAATGGGCCAGCCACATGCTCAAGGGCACCGATGCCCCCGCCGCCGCATCGAGCTGCGACGTGACCGCGCTGCAGCGCAACATGGAATTTGGCCGCAAGTACAAGATCACCGGCACGCCAACGATCTTCTTTGCCGATGGCTCGCGCGTTCCCGGCGCGATCGGCTCGGATGACCTGGAAAAACGCCTCAAGGCCGTCAAGTAAGCCTGGCAGCTTGCTGCCCGCATCCCATCAGGCCCTTCGGGGCCTTTTTTGCGTCCGTTGAATTCCTGGGTCGGCACGCGACCATGCAATTGGGGCTACGCTTGCAGGCTATGACCAAAAGCGCACCCGCCCTGGCACCGCACGCCATCCAGTACACCATCACGCCCATCGATCTGCATGCCCACCTCTACCAGGTCGTGCTCAACATCCCCCGGCCCAAGGCGATGCAGACCGTGTCGCTGCCGGTCTGGATTCCGGGCAGCTACCTGGTGCGCGAGTTCTCCAAATCGCTGCAGGGCCTCGGCGCCAGCCAGAACGGGCAGCTGGTCGATATCCAGCAGCAGAACAAGAACACCTGGGTGGTGGACTGCAGCGCAGCGGAACCCGTCACCCTGAGCTACCAGATCTGCGCCTACGACAGCTCGGTGCGCACCGCCTGGCTCGACAGCCAGCGCGGCTTCTTCAACGGCACCAGCGTATTTTTGCGTGTGCATGGCAGCGAGGCCTTGCTGCAGGTGCTGCACATCGAGCCGCCGGCCCAGCAGCCCCACTGGCAGGTGGCTACCGGCCTCTTGGCCGCGCAGACCAACCCCCAGGGCTTTGGCCGCTACCATGCCAGCAGCTACGACGAGCTGGTGGACTGCCCGGTGGAGATGGGGCCGTTCTGGAGCGCCGAGTTCAGCGCCCATGGCGTGGCGCACCGCTTTGTGGTGGCCGGCGCACCGCCCAGCTTTGATGGCGCACGCCTCATTGCCGATACGCAAAAGATCTGCGAGACCGAAATCCGGCTCTGGCACCCCCGTGGCAAGCCGCCCTTCGAGCGCTATGTGTTCATGCTCAACGCCATGGACGACAACTACGGCGGCCTGGAGCACAAGAACTCCACCGCCCTGATCTGCAGCCGGCGCGACCTGCCCCGCAAGGGCGAGGCCCAGGCCAGCAGCGGCTACATCACCTTGCTGGGCCTGATCAGCCACGAGTATTTCCACACCTGGAACGTCAAGCGCCTGCGCCCGATGGAGCTGGCCAGCTACGACTACGAGCGCGAGAACTACACCGAGCTGCTGTGGTTCTTCGAGGGCTTTACCAGCTACTACGACGACCTGGTCCTGCGCCGCGCCGGCCTGCTGGACAACAGCCAGTACCTCAAGCTGCTCAACAAGACCTTGAACCAGGTGCTGCAGACGCCGGGCCGCCATCTGCAAAGCGTGGCCGAGGCGAGCTATGACGCCTGGGTCAAGTACTACCGCCAGGACGAGAACACGCCCAACGCCACCGTCAGCTACTACACCAAGGGATCGCTGGTGGCGCTGTGCCTGGACCTGAGCCTGCGCCGCGCAGGCCACAGCGGGCTGGACGTGGTGATGCGGGCACTGTACCGGCGCTGCAAGGCCGGCCCGATGCGCGAGCAGGACCTGCTCGATGTGCTGCACGAGCTGACGGGCCGCAGCTGGGCCGCCGACATCAGCGCCTGGGTGCATGGCAAGCTCGATCTGCCCGTGGCCGCCCTGCTCCAGGCCCATGGCGTGGATTGCCAGCCCGACAAGCCCCAGATTGCCCAGCAGCTGGGCCTGCGCGTGGCCGAAGGCGCTGCGGGCATCAGCATCAAGGTGGTGCTGCGCGGCGGCGCGGCCGAGGCCGCGGGCATGATGGCGGGCGACGAATGGCTGGGCATCGAACCGCTGCAGGCCAGCGCCCAGAGCGGTGGCTGGCGCCTGCACAAGCTCGACGACCTGCCGCTGTACGCCGGGGATGCCCAGCAGGTGCTGGCCCTGGTGGCCCGCGACAAACGCCTGCTGCGCCTGCCGCTGGCCTTGCCCGAGCGCGCCGCCAGCGCCGCAGCCAAAGGCCGCAAGAAGCCTCCAAAAACTGCCAGCCAGAGTGATACGGTCACCTTGGCTGTCACCGATGTGAATCTGGTCAATCTCTGGCTGGATGGGCGCTGATCGCCGATAGCGGCGCGCCCACCTGCACCCAAAAAGCGCCATCTTGGGCAGGCTGCTGCGCCGCAACAGCCCGCTTGGTGTAGGATGCCTGTCGACCATGCGGGCGCCAGCAGGCCGCTGCTGCCCCACAAACCCAAGGAGATAGACCGTGGCCTATGAAATGATCGAAGTGCGCGTCGAAGCCGAAAAGGTGGGCATCATCACGCTCAACCGCCCCAAGGCGCTGAACGCGCTGAACGACCAGCTGATGAATGAGCTGGGGGAGGCGCTCAAGGCCTTTGACGCCGACAAGAACATTGGCTGCATGATCATCACCGGCAGCGAAAAAGCCTTTGCCGCAGGTGCCGACATTGGCGCCATGGCCAAGTACAGCTTTGCCGATGCCTATGGCGGCGACTACATCACCCGCAACTGGGAAGCGATCCGCAGCATCCGCAAGCCCGTCATTGCCGCCGTCAGCGGCTACGCACTGGGTGGCGGCTGCGAGCTGGCCATGATGTGCGACTTCATCATCGCCGCCGACAACGCCCGCTTTGGCCAGCCCGAGATCAAGCTGGGCGTCATCCCCGGCGCCGGCGGCACGCAGCGCCTGCCCCGCGCCGTGGGCAAGGCCAAGGCCATGGACCTGGCCCTCACCGGCCGCATGATGAACGCCGACGAGGCCGAGCGTGCCAGCCTGGTCAGCCGCGTGGTGCCTGTGGACAAGCTGATGGAAGAGGCGCTGGGCGCAGCCATCATCATCAGCGGCTTCTCGCAGCTGGCCGTGATGGCCGCCAAGGAATCGGTGAACCGCGCGTTCGAGGGCAGCCTCAACGACGGGGTGATGTTCGAGCGGCGCCTGTTCCACGCGCTGTTCGCGACCAATGACCAGAAGGAAGGCATGGACGCCTTCGTCAACAAGCGCCCGGCCCAGTTCAGCAACAGCTGATCGGCGTTGCGGTGCCGTTGGCGCCAGGCCAATGGGTACAGGCACGGCCGGTACAGGCACGGCCGGCGCCCGCCACGCCAAATGGCCGAATTTTGACAAAACCTGGCGACATTGATCGCCGGCCCAAATTTTCGGTATATAATTTCGTTCTGCCGGTCGTATAGCTCAGTTGGTTAGAGCGCAGCATTCATAATGCTGATGTCGTAGGTTCAAGTCCCACTACGACCACCAGGTTTCAAGCCGCAGTGATTGCATGATCACTGCGGCTTTTCTCTTTGGCGCATCCGTTTTGATGGCTGCAAGTCCTGCCGAAAAAGTCGCGGCCAGCGCGCGGCTTCGCAGCCATCCGCCCCTACAATGGAGCTCGTCGGTCGTATAGCTCAGTTGGTTAGAGCGCAGCATTCATAATGCTGATGTCGTAGGTTCAAGTCCCACTACGACCACCA